>JANNEX010000308.1:0-2211 GCA_031379155.1 Rubrivivax sp. | reverse complement strand
TTGGGGTGGGTCAGGCGGTGGATGAGCTTGCCGTCGTCGGTGAGCAGCAGCAGGCCCGTGGTGTCCTGGTCAAGCCGCCCCACGGGTTGCACGCCGCGCTGGCGCAATGGCGCTGGCAGCAGGCTCAGCACACTGGGGTGGCTGCCGGGCGCGCGTGAACATTCATAGCCGGCAGGTTTGTGCAGCATCAGCAGCGCCGTCTCAAAGAAGGGCCAGGCCTGGCCGTCGACGTGAAAGACCAGGCCTTCGGTCGCCAGGTCTTGGCTGCCGTCCAACAGCGTCTGGCCGCCCACTTGCACGGCACCGCTGGCCACCTTGGCTGCACATTCGCGGCGGCTGCCAAAGCCTTGGCTAAAGAGGATGTCGGCAAGGCGCATGGGCGCGCAGTGTCTCACTTACAAATTCCGGGTTGCCCCGGGTTTATCGATGGCCCGGGCCGACACAAGATGCTTGTATTAAGCTGCCCGGCCACCCCGCCATCAGGAGTCAACAATGGCCTTACGTCTGCTCTCATCGCCCCGCCTGGCGCAGTGCGCCCTGGTGCTGCTGTTGGTGGCCGCTTGCGGCGGCAATGACGACAGCGACCCGGTGGCTGAAAACGCCTGTTTGCAAGTCAGCATCAGCGGCGCGCTGTACGACCCCGGCACACCGGGCGTGAACGGCGCGCCTGAAATTCCCACCGGCTTTGCCAGCAAACAAACCGCATACTCGCGCAGCTTCATGGTCGTGGCCGCCAACCCGCTGGCCACCAAAGCGGGCTGCGAGGTGTTGAAAAAAGGCGGCTCGGCGGTGGACGCGGCGATTGCCACGCAGATGGTGCTCAACATCGTCGAGCCGCAGTCCAGCGGCATTGGCGGTGGTGCTTTCATGCTGCACTATGACCGCAAGACGGGCAACGTCACGGCCTATGACGGGCGCGAAACCGCACCGGCCGCGGCGACCGAAAACTACCTGCGCTGGATCAGCGCCACGCAGCAGACCACGCCGCTGCCCAATGCCCGCGTCAGCGGCCGATCCATAGGCACGCCGGGTGTTTTGCACATGCTGGACACGGCGCACAAGGACGCTGGCAAGCTGAGCTGGAAAGAGCTGTTCGACCCGGCCATCAAGATCGCCACCGACGGCTTCAAGATCAGCCCGCGCATGTTTGCGTCGGTGGCCGGTTCTGCCGCCAGCCTGGCGCGTGACCCCGAGGCGCGCGCCTATTTTCTGAATGCCGACGGCACCGCCAAAGCCAGCGGCTCGCTGCTCACCAGCCCGGCGCTGGCGGCCACTTTCTCGTCCATCGCTAACGGTGGCATCGCGGCCTTTTACAGCGGCCCCATCGCGCAGGACATGGTCGACGAGATCGCCGACACCACGGGCGGCATCACGCCCGGCCTGACCACGCTGGCCGACCTGGCGGCCTACCGCTCGGCCAAGCGCACGGCCATCTGCGCGCCTTATCGCATCGTCTGGGTGTGTGGCATGCCGCCGCCCAGCAGCGGCGGCCTGGCGGTGGCTCAAACGTTGGGCATTCTGGAAAACTTCGATCTGTCTTTGCACAAGCCCACGGCGCTGGACATGAACGGCGGCAAGCCCACGGCTTTTGGTGTGCACCTGGTGGCCGAGGCTGAACGCCTGGCCTATGCAGACCGCGACAAGTACGTCGCCGACACCGACTTCGTGCCGCTGCCCGGCGGCAGCACGGCGGCCATGCTGGACAAGACCTATTTGCGTGGCCGCGCCAGCCTGGTGGACTTGACACGCAGCATGGGCACGGCGCAGCCCGGCAACCTGGGCCCGGTGCTTTATGGCCAGCACGCACCGTCGGCAGAAAACGGCACCACGCAGATCACGGTGGTGGACGGCAATGGCAACGTCGTGAGCATGACGACCACGGTGGAGTCGGGCTTCGGTTCCTTCCACATGACACGCGGCGGCTTTTTGCTCAACAACCAGCTCACGGACTTTTCTTTCACGCCCACCGACGCCACAGGCGCGCTGATTGCCAACCGTGTGGCGCCGCTCAAGCGGCCGCGCAGTTCGATGTCGCCCACCATCGCCTTTCGCACCCACAGCGACGGTTCGCGCGGTGAATTCCGCCTGGCCACGGGCTCGCCGGGCGGCAGCACCATCATCCAGTACGTGGTGAAAACGCTGGTGGGTTTTGTGGATTGGGGGCTGGACGCGCAGCAGGCCACGTCCATGGTTGACTTCGGCGCTGCCAAC
>JANNEX010000101.1:0-2761 GCA_031379155.1 Rubrivivax sp. | reverse complement strand
CGGAGTCGTAGTCCACGCAGCCGGCGCCGCCCAGCTCGCGCCCGATCTCCACGAACTAGCGCCCGTCGGTGATTTCGCCGACGCCCACCAGCCGCACCGGCAGCACCGACAACTCCGTGCCGCACAGGACGGGCAGCACGGTCAGCGTGGACTACAGCACGGGCATCCTGGACGTGCACCACAAGGCGACGCAGTTCGACCCCGTCACGCACCACCTGCCCGAAGAGATGCGCAGCTCCATCATGCTGGTGCCGCCACTGCTGGCGCGCTTTGGCGTGGCGCGCATTGAAAACGACGTGCAGGGCTGCACCCTGGGCGTGCGCGAGATTGATCCGCACGTGGAGGTGATGGAACGCTTTGGCGCCAGCGTCGAACGCCGTCGTGATGCGCTGATCATGCGCACCGAAGGCGGCCTCAAGGCCAACCATCACTGGCTGGACTATGCCTCGGTCACGACAACAGAAAACTTCGTGCTCTGCGCTGCCTTGGCCCGCGGCACCAGCACGCTGATGAACGCCGCCAGCGAACCCCATGTGCAAGAGTTCTGCGCCTTCATGGTCAAACTGGGTGCGCAGATTGAAGGCATAGGCACCAGCCGCCTCACCGTGCACGGCGTGAATAAGTTGGGCGGCACCGAATTCACCTTCGCCGAAGACTTTCATGAAGCGGTGACCTTCATGGCGCTGGGCGCCATCACCGGCGGCTGCATCACGGTGAAAAACTCAGCCCCAGAACAGTTCCCGCTCATCGACCGCACCTTCGCCAAGTTCGGCGTGCAAGTGGTGCACGAAGGCGGCTGGAGCCACACCGTGGTCGACGGCCCGCTGCGTGTCAAAGAGCCCTTCACCCGAAACATCCTGCCCAAGGTGGAAGCCGCGCCCTGGCCTTACCTGCCGGTGGACTTGCTGCCCATCTTTGTGGCATTGGGCGTCAGGGCTGAAGGCAGCATGATGTACTGGAACAAGGTCTATGAAGGGGCCATGGGATGGACCAGTGAGCTCAGCAAATTTGGCGCCCATGCCTTTCAAAGCGACCCGCACCGCATCATCACTTTCGGTGGCAAACCGTTGGCGCCGGCCGAGGTGGAAAGCCCCTACATCATCCGCGTGGCCATTGCGCTGTTGATGTTGTCTTGCAGTATCCCGGGCCGCAGCGTGATCAAGAACGCCACGCCGGTGCGGCGCGCGCATCCGCGCTTTGCCGAGAACATCCGCGCCCTGGGCGCGCAGGTGGAATGGGTCGAAGGTGATTGAAAGGCGTGCCAAAGAAGCTTCTGCAGCCAGCTGACATCCGGGCCTTGTTGCTGTGGCAGGTGAGCAAACGCTAGCTCAAAGACTGATGGACCAAAACCTCACCCAAGACCGCACCCAAATCGGCGCCCACCGCGAGCGCCCGCAGACCCTGGGCGAAGAGATTGCCAACGCCATCAGCCACGGGCTGGGCTTGCTGCTGGCGCTGGCCTCATTGCCCATCCTGGTCTGGCAGGCGCAGCGCCTGGGCGGCGCCGGTGACGTGGTGGCGGCCAGCGTGTTTGCGACCACGGCTGTTGTGCTCTACGGCATTTCCATGCTTTACCACGCCTTGCCGCAAGGCGCGGCCAAGCGTTGGTTCAACCGCATGGACCACGCCGCCATCTACGTCTTCATCGCCGGCAGCTACACGCCCTTCACGCTGGGCGTGCTCAAAGGCGCCTGGGGCTGGACGCTGTTTGGCATTGTCTGGGGCGCGGCGGCGCTGGGCGTGGCCGTCAAGCTGTTGAACCGCTTGCGCCACCCCTGGCTGTCGACGGGCCTGTACGTGGCCATGGGTTGGGTCGCGGTGGTTGCAGCCGCACCGCTGATCGAGCGCATGCCCACGCCCGGGCTGGCCTGGTTGGTGGCCGGTGGCTTGAGCTACACGCTGGGCGCGGTGGTCTTTTTGTTGGACCACAGGCTGCGCTATGCACACGCGGTGTGGCACCTGTTTGTGCTGGGTGGCAGCGTGTGCCACTTCTTCGCCGCACTGGGCTACGCACACGGCGCCTGAGCTCAGTGGCATGGCCAGGAAAGACAAACACGTCAGCGAAACGCCGGCCACACAGTGGCTGCGCGCGCAGGGCGTGGCCTTCACCGAGCACGCTTACGACTACGTGGACCACGGCGGCACGGCGGAGTCGGCGCGCCAACTGGGCTTGGCTGAAAACGCGGTCATCAAGACCCTGGTGATGCAAGACGACAAGTTGCAGCCGCTGATCGTGCTGATGCATGGCGACAAGCAAGTCAGCACCAAGAAGCTGGCGCGTGAGATTGGTGTCAAAAGCGTCGAGCCCTGCAAGCCCGATGTCGCGCAGCGCCACAGCGGCTATCTGGTGGGCGGTACGTCGCCCTTTGGTCTGCGCAAGGCCATGCCGGTGTTTGTTGAGGCCACGGTGCTGGAGCTGGCGCGCATCTGCATCAACGGCGGCCGGCGCGGCTATCTGGTGGGCATCGATCCGAAAGTGCTAACGGACAAGTTGGGCGCAAAGTCTGTGCATTGCGCCTTGTAGCCGCAACTACTGAGGCAGTGCACGCACCTTGCTTTCCCACAGCTGAATCACGCGCTGGCGTTCGGCCGGTTTGCCAAAACGTGCGTAGTCGTAATCGATGAGCTTGAGCGTCTTCACATCAGGCACACGTGCGTCCAAAGGCGTGGCTTTGTTGGACGGCACCTGAAAGCCACGCGCCGCAAAGGCAAACTGCTGCGCTTGCGGCGTCAACGCCCACTCATACAGCTTGCGCGCCGC
>JANNEX010000074.1:0-9801 GCA_031379155.1 Rubrivivax sp. | reverse complement strand
TACATGCAGGTCATCGTGGAAGAGTTTCGCCGCCAGGGCAAGGACCCGCGCGCCATGTCCATCAGCGTGGGCATCTTTGGCGCCGAACCCTGGACCGAAGCCATGCGGCGCGACCTTGAAGCCAGCGCCAATATCGACGCTGTGGACATCTACGGCCTGAGCGAAGTCATGGGCCCGGGTGTGGCCAATGAGTGCATAGAAAGCAAGGACGGGCCGGTGATCTGGGAAGACCATTTCTACCCCGAGATCATCGACCCCGTGAGTGGTGACGTCTTACCCGAAGGCAGCGAAGGCGAACTCGTCTTCACGACGCTGAGCAAGCAGGCGCTGCCCGTCGTGCGCTACCGCACGCGCGACCTCACACGCCTGCTGCCACCCACCGCGCGCAGCATGCGCCGCATGGGCAAGATCGTGGGCCGCAGTGACGACATGTTGATCATTCGCGGTGTCAATCTTTTCCCGACGCAGATTGAAGAGCTGGTGCTCAAGCAGGGGCAGCTGTCGGGCCAGTACCAGTTGGTGGTGACGCGCGAAGCCTTGCTTGACGAAGTGACGGTGCGCTGCGAGCTGACACCGCAACACGCCAGCGCTGACCGCCACGCCATTGCGCGCGAATTGCAGCAACGTGTGAAAACCTTGATCGGCGTCAGTACGCGGGTGGATGTGGGTCTGCCAGACTCCATCGAACGCACGTTGGTGGGCAAGGCCCGCCGTGTCATCGACCAACGCCCCAAGTAAGGAGGCCAGCATGTACACACAAGCCATGGACACGGCGCCCAAAGAAGAGCGCAAGGCCGTGCGCAGTGCCGAAGAAGCGCAGCTGGAAGCGCGTTTTGAGGCGCGCATAGACCAAGGCGGCGCCATCGAAGCCAAAGACTGGATGCCTGAGCACTACCGCAAGACACTGGTGCGTCAGATCAGCCAGCACGCGCACTCAGAAATCGTTGGCATGCTGCCCGAAGGCAACTGGATCACGCGCGCGCCCACGCTCAAGCGCAAAGCCATCCTGCTGGCCAAGGTGCAGGACGAAGCCGGCCACGGCCTGTACCTGTACGCGGCGGCCGAAACTCTGGGCACCAGCCGCGACCAGTTGTTTGACGCGCTGCACAGCGGCAAGGCCAAGTACAGCAGCATCTTCAACTACCCCACGCTGAGCTGGGCCGACATGGGCGTGATTGGCTGGCTGGAGGACGGTGCGGCCCTCATGAACCAGGTGCCACTCACGCGTTGCAGCTACGCGCCCTATGCACGCGCCATGGTGCGCATCTGCCGCGAGGAAAGTTTCCACCAGCGCCAAGGCTATGAAGCTTTGTTAGTGATGATGAACAAGGGCACAGCCGCGCAGCGCGACATGGTGCAGGACTCAGTCAACCGCTGGTGGTGGCCCAGCCTGATGATGTTTGGCCCGCCTGACGGCGAAAGTGTGCATGGTGCGCAGAGTGCGCGCTGGGGCATCAAGCGCATCAGCAACGACGACCTGCGGCAGAAATTTATCGACGCCACGGTGGAGCAAGCCAAGCTCTTGGGCGTGAGCCTGCCAGACCAGCTGCTGAAGTGGAACGAAGCGCGCGGCCAGCATGACTTCAGCCCTATCGACTGGGACGAGTTTTGGCGCGTGGTGGGCGGCCATGGCCCGTGCAACACCGAGAGGTTGGCGGCGCGTGTCAAGGCCTGGGACGACGGCGCTTGGGTGCGTGATGCGGCGCTGGCCCATGCGAAGAAACAAGCAAAGAAACTGGCCACACAGGAGCAAGCGGCATGACCACATCGAGCACGACACAAAACGAATGGCCGCTGTGGGAAGTGTTTGTGCGCGCCAAGTCTGGCCTGGACCACAAACACTGTGGCAGCCTACACGCGACTGACGCCAAACTGGCCATCCAGTTGGCGCGTGAGGTTTACACACGCCGCCAGGAAGGCACCAGCGTGTGGGTGGTGCGCAGCAGCGACATCACGGCCAGCGACCCGGCCGACAAGGAGATGTACTTTGATCCTATGGAAGACAAGGTCTACCGCCACCCCACGTTTTATGAGTTGCCCGAGTCGGTCAACCACATGTAGGGCGCGCGCATGACCGCTCTTGTGATCCATCAAACGACCGACGTGCACCTGCGCATCACGCCGCCCGTGCACTACGTGCTGCGCCTGGCCGACACCTGCTTGATCCACGCCCAGCGCCTGGCCGAGTGGTGTGGCCACGGCCCCGTGCTGGAAGAAGACATAGCGCTGACCAACATGGCGCTGGACCTCATCGGCCAGGCGCGTGCCTTGCTCAGCCATGCCGCTGAACTTGAAGGTCAGGGTCTTGACGAAGACCAGCTGGCTTTTCTGCGCAATGAACGCCAATACTTCAACCTGACGCTGGTCGAGCAGCCCATGCGCCGGTCCAGCGCGCATGCGCCAGGCGGCGACTTTGCCGACACGGTGCTGCGCAATTTCTTGCTCGCGGCCTGGCTTAAAGCGGTGTGGATGGGGCTGGCCACATCGAGCGATTCGCAACTGGCGGCAATAGCCGGCAAGGCCGTCAAAGAAGCGCGCTATCACCAGCAGCACGCGGGCGACTGGGTGGTGCGCCTGGGCGACGGCACGCCAGAGTCGGCGCGGCGTATCCAAGCCGCGTTGGTGCGCGCCTGGCCCTATACGCACGAGATGTTTGTGGCCGACGTGGTGGACGCGGCGGCACAGGCCGGTGGCCTGGGCCCGTCGCGTGCGGCGTTGCGCGTTGGCTGGCTGCGTGAAGTGCAAGCCACCTTCTCAGAAGCCGCGCTGAGCATGCCCGCCGACACGCCTTTCGTGAGCACCGGCACGCTGGGCCGTCACAGTGAACACCTGGGCTTCTTGCTTGCCGAAATGCAGAGCTTGCAGCGCCAGCATCCGGGCGGGGAGTGGTGATGGAGCTTGAAGCCAATGTCAGTCGCGTGCAAACCGCCTGGGACGTGCTGGCTGGCGTGTTGGACCCTGAAGTGCCCGTGCTGTCGGTGTGCGACTTGGGCATCGTGCGTGAAGTCGCGGCCGACGAAAGCGGCGTCCGTGTCGTGCTGACGCCCACCTACAGCGGCTGTCCCGCTACCGAGGTCATCGCAGGCAGCGTGGCGGCGGCATTGGAAGGCGCAGGGCTGGGGCCGGTCAGCATCAGCCACCGCCTGGCACCCGCCTGGACGACCGACTGGATCAGCGAAGCCGGCAAGCGCAAGCTGCTCGACTACGGTATTGCGCCGCCGGGCTGTGTGTCTGCGTCTGAATCCACCGTGAGGCTGAGGCCGCGCAATCTGCCCTGCCCACGCTGCGCCAGCCTCAACACCGAACGCCTGTCGGCCTTTGGCTCTACCGCTTGCAAGGCCTTGCACCGCTGCCTGGATTGCCGCGAACCTTTTGAGCACTTCAAACCACTATGAGCGGCTTGCACTTTCACCCCTTGACCGTCAGCGAAGTGCGCACTGAAGGCGACGATGCCATGGTGGTGTGCTTTGACGTGCCTGACGCACTCAAGCCCACTTTTCACTTCGAGCCTGGCCAGTACCTAACGCTGAAACAGGGTGAGCTGCGACGTTCTTATTCCATCTGTGCCGCGGCCGGTGAAGGCCTGCGCGTGGGTGTGCGCAAAGTGCAAGGCGGTGCCTTTTCAAGCTGGCTGCATGAGAGTCTGAAGCCCGGACAGACGCTGGAAGTGATGGAGCCTCAGGGTCGCTTCGGCGCCGCGCTGTCCAGCCAGCCGCGCCATGTGCTCGCTGTGGCCGGTGGCAGCGGCATCACGCCCATCTTGTCCATCTTGAAGACTGTGTTGGAGCGTGACGCACGAGCCCGCTGCACGCTGCTCTACGGCAACCGCCGCGCCAGCAGCACCATGTTCAAGGAAGAACTCGAAGACCTGAAAAACCGCTTCCTCACGCGCCTGGTGCTGCACCCGGTTTTTTCGCGCGAGGTGGTCGACACAACGCTCAGTACCGGCCGCCTGGACGCCGACAAACTGGCCACGCTGCTGCGCCTGGCCGGCCCCGCCGATGAGGCCTTCATCTGCGGCCCGCACGCCATGAACGACGAAGCCGAGGCCGCCTTGCTGGCCGCTGGCATGGCACCAGACCAGGTGCACGTCGAACGCTTTGGCGTGCCGCCCAGCGCCGCCGACGCCACGCTGCACGCGCCGCAAGCCGGTGACGCCACCACGGCCACCATCAGCATCGTGCGTGACGGCATCACACGCGACGTGGCCTTCCAGCCCAGCGACGAAAGCATCCTGGCCGCCGCCGGCCGCGCCGGCCTGGACGTGCCGTATTCCTGCCGCTCGGGCGTGTGCGCCACGTGCCGCGCCAAGCTGCTGCAAGGCCAGGTGCGCATGGACCGCAACTTTGCGTTGGACAAATCCGAAATTGCCGCCGGCTTTGTGCTGACCTGCCAGGCCCACCCACTGACTGAGCGGGTGCTGGTCTCGTTCGACGAGCGCTGAGCAGCGCCCCAGGCTGCGGTGGCACGCCCCCGATCCGCCGGCTTTGAGTTGCAGCGTGAACAGATGCTGGCCGCAGCCGCGCAACTGTTTGCGACGCGCGGCTACACGGCCAGCACCATGAAGGAAGTGGCTGCGGCTTGCGGCGTGTCCAAGGCTACGCTTTACCACTACGTGAGCGACAAACATGGCCTCTTGGTGCAGATCACCCAAGGCCATGTGGCACGGCTTGAAGGCCTGGTGCAAGAGGTACAGCAGCAGCAGCTAGAGCCGCAAGCGCAACTGCGTGAGTTGATCCACCGCTTCATGCAGGTCTACGCCAGCGCCCAGCACGAACACCGCGTGCTGACTGAAGACGTGAAGTTCCTGGCCGAGCCTGACCGGGCGGCTGTGCAGGCCGGCCAGCGCCGCGTCGTCAACGCCTTTGCCGACGCCATCGGCACGCTGCGGCCTGAGCTGCAATCACGCCACCTCCACAAGCCCCTGGCCATGCTGCTGTTTGGCATGATGAACTGGACCTTCACCTGGCTGCGTGAGGGCGGCGCGCTCACGCATGCGTCGCTGGCGCCGCTGGTGGCTGAACTGTTCCTGGGCGGGCTGCCGGCCGTGCCTGTGCGCTGAGCGCACGTGCTGCGTGCGGCTGGGCCACGCCGCGCAAGCGTGCGCTGGGCAGCGACCAGCCTTCGGTGGCCTGTTCAGGCGCGTGGTTGACCACGCGCACATCCACCAGCTTGGCCTGCACCGCGCGCGCCAGCAGCGCTGCGGTGGCGATTTCACCCAGGCTCAGCACCAGGTGCTGCCAGCGGCGCTGTACACGTTCTTGCAGCCAGGCGTCTTCCAAGGCCTGACGCAGCGCGACGGCAGTGGCGGTCGCGGTGGTTTGTGCGCCGGCTTCCAGCACACGCGGGGCCATGGCGCCGACGAACAAGTTGAAGTCCAGGCGCAGTGTGTGCTCGGGCAAAAACTGCGCAAAAGCACGGCAACGCGCGGCCCAGCCGGGTGTGGCAAACATCTGCGTCACCAGGGCTTGCAGGCCCTGGCTGGCGTTGAGCACACGCACGCGGTTGGGCGGTAGCACGGCCAGTGGCAAGCGCGCGGCCTGGTCAAAGGGCAGGGGCGTGGCAAAGGCGCGCAAGGTGGCCAGGCGCCACCACTGCGCGGCCGTCAAAGCGCTGACGGCTTGGCCGCACAGCTCAGCACTGCGCGCATGGCGCACAGCCTGCGCCATGTCGACCGATTGGTGGGCGCTGGCGGCCACTGCGCTCATCATGGCCAGATTGCCAGCGGCATAGTCGGCCTGAGTGTTGAGCCGCTCGATCTGCGCCGCGTCGGTGTGCCCTGGCGCACCCCCAAGCGAGCAGCGGCGCACGGGGCAGTGCGCGCTGTCGATCTGGCCCAGGAAATGGGGCGTCAACTGCGCCAGCTCAAAACCGACGCCTTGGCGCCAGGCCAGCAGGCGCAGTTGCAGCCATTGGCGCACCGGGCGCTTGCTGGCCAAGGTGCGGCGGCCAAACATCGCCTTGCCAGCCATCCAGCCCTGGCACACCGGCGAGCCCGGCAGCAGCAGTTGGGGCGGTGGCACCAGGCCGTGGTGGGCGTGGTCCCAACCAATGTCAAAACCGGTGCGGTCCACCGGGCAAGGGGTAGCGGCGCTCAGTTCGAAGCAGGCTTGGTGCATGACGGGGTCTCCTGGCTACCGGGGCAAGGGGCCCGGTCTGTGCCAGCAGTGTTTCCTGTCACTGGCTCATGGCGTGAGCCAGTGACGCGCGCGCCGAAATTATTTTTTGAGTCGCCGCAGCGCGCCTGCCAGCAGCAAGCCCAAGGCAATGCCCAGTGCGTCGGCCAGCCAGTCCAGGGCGCTGGCCGAGCGTGTGGGCAATTGCGACTGCACCAATTCGATGAAGGCGCCGTAAGCCAACAGCCATAGCGCCACATTTCGGGCCTGATGGGGTCGCGGCTCACCAGCCAAGATCGCGACAGCCGCCAGCGAAGCAAAGGCCGCCAGGTGCCTGAGCTTGTCGGCTTGCTCGAACAAGTCGGGGCCGCTGGTGGGCTCAAAGGCCAACCATGAAATGGCGGCCACCATCACAGCCAGCAGGTTGCACCAGCGCGCTCGCCATTGCGCTGGCTGGGACGCATGCAAAGCCAGGCTCAGCCAGTGGTGCGCAGGCCGGGGTTGGGAAGGGGTGGTCATGTCAGCGGTTTGGATGTGCAGTTTTCATTGTCCGCGCCAGGCAATGCCGTGGCTGAACCTCAAGCCGAGAAATTCGCCGCTGATACAATCGAAGGCTTAGCCGATGTAGCTCAGTTGGTAGAGCAGCGCATTCGTAATGCGAAGGTCACAAGTTCGATTCCTGTCATCGGCACCAGGTCAACCGTCAAAAAAGGGCCCCGCAGTTGCCGGGCCCTTTTTGTTGCGCGGCCCACAAGCAGGCCTACCAGCAGGCCCACAAGCAGGTCCACCAGCAGGCTTACAGGCAGTCCCACATGCTGCGCTTGCCTACAATCGCCGTATGCGAATTCTCATTGCCAACGATGACGGTTATCTGGCGCCCGGCATCGCCGCCCTGGTCAGGGCTTGTGAAGGTCTGGGTCACATCGACGTCATCGCGCCAGAACAGAACTGCAGCGGCACGTCCAACGCGCTCACCCTGAGCCGGCCGCTGTCGATTTTTGAAGCGCGGGGTGAGCACGTGAAAGGCTTTCGGGTCGTCAACGGCACACCTTCAGACTGCGTGCACGTGGCACTCACGGGCCTGCTGCCGCAACGGCCCGACTTGGTGCTCTCAGGCATCAACAACGGCGCCAACATGGGTGACGACACCCTGTATTCCGGCACCGTGGCAGCGGCCATGGAGGGCTTCTTGTTCGGCATTCCGGCAATCGCTTTTTCACAGGCAGAAAAAGGCTGGGGCGAGCTGGACGCGGCGGCCTTGGCCGCGCGCGCCGTGATCGAGCAAGTCTTGGCCAACGCCGCCTTGGGTGGTGCGCCCTGGCTGCTCAACGTCAACATCCCCAACCGCAGCGACGCCGCCCGGCTGCCGCGCGTGGTGACGCGCCTGGGCCGGCGCCACGCCAGTGAGCCCGTGCTGCGCCAGACCAACCCACGCGGCGAAGCCATCTACTGGATAGGCCCGGCAGGTGACGCACGCGAATGTGGCGAGGGCACCGACTTTTACGCCGTGGCGCAAGGCTGCGTGTCGATCACGCCGCTGCAAGTGGACCTCACCGATCACGCCCACCGCAACGACTGGGCGCAGCGGCTCAAGGGCGCATGAGCGCGCCGGGCCGCTCCCAAGCGCTCATCCCGAAGCGCGCTGCGCGAAGGGTAGTCCAGTGAGCAGTACGCGCCCGCCGCGCTTCCCACTCGGGCTCGAGCAACTCAGGCAGGGCAGCGTAGCGCCCAGCAAGCCGCCACTGCTGCGTCCCCAGGCGCCGCTGCAACATGCGGCGCAGGGGCGCCAGGCCACTCCCACGGGCCTGGGCCTGGACTCGGCTGCCGTGCGCCAACAAATGGTGGCTCGCTTGCGCGCGGCCGGTCTGGTCTGCGAGCCCGTGTTGGCCGCGCTGGCCCAGGTCGAGCGCCACCGCTTTGTTGACAGCGCGCTGGCCACGCAGGCCTACGAAGACACCAGCCTGCCCATTGGCCTGTCGCAAACCATCTCCAAGCCTTCGGTGGTGGGGCACATGCTGGCGCTGCTGTTTGACGGTGGCTTTGCCAGTGCCAACGGCAACCTGGGCCGCGTGCTTGAAATTGGTACGGGTTGCGGCTACCAGGCCGCAGTGCTGCTCAAGCTGGCGCGCGGTGTTGTGTCCATCGAGCGCTTGCAGGCCCTGCACGAGAAGGCACGTGACCTCCTGGCCGGTCAGCGCCATCAAGACCTGCGCCTGGTGTTTGGCGACGGCCGCCTGGGCCACGCGCCGCGCGCGCCCTATCACAGCATCATCGCCGCCGCTGGGGGCGAAGCGCTGCCGCAAGCTTGGCTTGACCAACTGGCCGTTGGCGGCCGTTTGGTGGCGCCCTTGCAAACGGGCGCAGGCCGCGGCCAACGCCTGGTGGTGGTCGACCGCAGCCCCCAAGGTCTGGTCACACATGAACATGATGCGGTCAACTTCGTCCCTCTAAAATCAGGCACCCTTTGAGCAGTTCTGCACACATGACCGTCGATACGCCAAGCCTGAAGTTCACCGCCAGCGTGGCCGCACTTTGCCTGCTGGTGGGCTGCGCCAGCACCACCCACCGCGCGCCAGTGGAAGAGCGGGCCGTGGCTGGCCGCCACAGCCCTGGAGCTGCTGCACCTGGGTCGGCCGCCAACCCCGCGTCCAGCACGGGGGCCGGCCCGGCGCCCAACGCGGCGGGCGACGGCTCGGTCAAGCCTTTGCCCGGCGCAGAAAACGCCGGCAAGCCTGGCTACTACACCGTCAAGCCCGGCGATACGCTCATCCGCATCGGTTTGGACAACGGCCAGAACTGGCGTGACGTGGCGCGCTGGAGCGGCCTGGACAACCCCAACATCATTGAAGTGGGCCAGGTGCTGCGCGTGGTGCCGCCCACGGCCGATGCCAACGGCGTGGTGGTGCGCCCGGTGTCGCCAGCCGGCCGTGTCGAAGGCCGGCCGCTGGACGGCAAGCCTGCGCTGCCTGGGTCTCCTGCGGCGTCCGCGGCAGTGCCGGCAGCGGGTGCTGTGCCGGCATCAACCGCCCCCGCTTCTGCAGCGCCGCCTGCCCCAGCGGCAGCAGCCACGCCAGCGCCGGCCCGTGAGCCCGATGAAGACATCGCCTGGGCCTGGCCGGCAGCCGGCGCCGTGGTCGCGAGCTTTGACGACAACAAGAACAAAGGCCTGGCCATCTCGGGCAAACCTGGCGACGCCGTTTTGGCCGCTGCAGACGGCCGCGTCGTCTACGCCGGCTCGGGCTTGCGCGGCTATGGCAACCTGGTGATCGTCAAACACAACGCCACCTTTCTGACCGCCTACGCGCACAACCAGGCGCTGCTGGTCAAAGAAGACCAGGTCGTGCGCCGGGGCCAGAGGATTGCCGAGATGGGTTCCAGCGAAGCCGAGCGCGTGCAACTGCACTTCGAGATTCGCCGCCAAGGCAAACCGGTGGACCCGGCGCGCCTGCTGCCTGCACGGTAGTGCAGTAGTGCCGTAGTGCGATAGCGCCGTCAGCCACAAGCCCCGCTATGGTCAAACGTGCGCCTTCAACTCCTGGGGCGGCGCAACAGGCGGTCTTGCGTGCCGCAGCGCCAGCCTTGACTGTCGAGACACCGGGCTGGATGGAAGGCGGCCAGCGTGCCCTGGGCAAAGATGTCGCTTCAGTAGCGAAGGCTGACGGCGGCGCTTTTGAAGCTGCCGATG
>JANNEX010000073.1:0-12149 GCA_031379155.1 Rubrivivax sp. | reverse complement strand
GCCGATGAAACTGCGATACGCTCCCAGCTCGTTCAGCAGGGCTTTGATCTGGCCCGCTGGCAAGCCCACCCCCACACACCCGCCGCCACGGCCCCGCGCTGAAGCTGCGCCGGTGCAAAGCTAAACACAAGCCACAGCCATGTTTGGTATCGCCGATTTCGGCGCCTTCTGCGCCGCCGTCCTGCTCTTCCTGGCCTTGCCAGGGCCGGGCACTTTTGCGCTCATCACCAGCACCGGCAAAGGCGGGCTGCGCGCCGGTGCTGCCGCCACGCTGGGCATCATCGTGGGCGACCAGGTGCTGCTGTGGCTGGCCGTGGCGGGCGTGGCTGCCCTGCTGGCGGCGCACCCGTTGGTTTTCAAAGCAGTGCAGTACGTCGGTGCGGCCTATCTGGGCTGGATAGGCTTGCGTCTGATTCTTGCCAAGCCCGGCTCGGCCTCGCCCATCCGCATAGAAGCCCACCACTACGCGCGCCAGGCCTTTTTCATCACCCTGCTCAACCCCAAGGCCATCGTCTTCTACATGGCCTTCTTCCCCTTGTTTATAAACCCGGCGCAGCACCGAGGCATGGTCACTTTTGCGGCCATGGCCGTGACCATCGCTGCCATCACGGCTGCCTACGCGCTGACGTTGTGCTTCTTTGCCGACGCCGTGGGCGCCCAAGTGCGGGCCCATCAGCGGCTGGTCAAGGCGCTGGAAAAGCTGGCCGGTGTATTCCTTATCGCCTTTGGCATCCGCCTGTCGACACAATAAAAACCCATGCGCATCTTTTGCATTGCCAACCAAAAGGGCGGCGTCGGCAAGACGACGACCACGGTCAACCTGGCGGCTGGCCTGGCTGGCCTGGGCCGGCGGGTGCTGCTGGTCGACCTGGACCCCCAAGGCAACGCCACCATGGGTTCGGGCATCGACAAACGCGCCCTGGACCCCAGCATTTACGACGTGCTGCTGGAAACCACGTCGATCGCCGAAGCGCGCCGCCCCAGCCCGCACGGTGGCTACCAGGTGCTGGGCGCCAACCGCGAACTGGCGGGCGCCGAGGTCGAACTGGTCGAGCTGGAACGCCGCGAAAAGCGCCTCAAAGCCGCGTTGGTAGCGGTCAAGGGCGAGTACGACTTTGTGCTCATCGACTGCCCGCCTTCGCTGAGCATGCTCACCCTCAACGGCCTGTGCGCGGCGCACGGCGTCATCGTGCCCATGCAGTGTGAGTACTTTGCGCTCGAAGGCCTGTCGGACCTGGTCAACACCATCAAGCAGGTGCATGCCAACCTCAACCCTGATCTGGCCATCATTGGCCTGCTGCGCGTGATGTTTGACCCGCGCATCACCTTGCAGCAGCAGGTCAGCGACCAGCTCAAGGCGCACTTTGGCGACAAGGTTTTTAACACCGTGATTCCGCGCAATGTGCGCCTGGCCGAAGCGCCCAGCTACGGCCAGCCGGGGGTCACTTTCGACCCCGCGTCCAAAGGCGCGGTGGCCTTTGTCGAGTTTGCGAAAGAGATGGTCAAGCGCCTTGGATGAGGGCGCCCCCAGGCCGACGACTACGTCGTCCGCCAAGCGCCAGAGGCGCCTGGCCTTCGGGCCGTCTAAGTCCGCGCAGGCGGACTTGGAGCCGCGGCCTTCAGCCCCCCGAGGGGGTATGAGCAAAGTGGCAGAGCCACATTTGCTCATGAGCTTGATGTCGCGCGTGGAAGACGCCGGCCTCAACGCCAGCGCGCCGCCACAGCAGCGCTGGCTGGACGGCTGGCTGGTGCGCTACCTGCCGGGCAAGGCGCGGCGCGCCAGATCCGTCAACGCCGTGGCCAGCGGCCGCCTGCCCTTGGCGCAGAAGCTGGCGCTGGCGGCGCAGGTTTACCGTGATGCCGGCTTGCCCATGATCTTTAGGGTGACGCCCTTCACCCAGCCCGCCAGCCTGGACGCGGAGCTGGCCGCATTGGGCTTTGCGCTGGTCGACCCGACGCGGGTCATGATCTGCCCGCAACTCGCATCGGGCCCTGCTCCCGCCTTGTCCGACGGCACACACTGGACAACGCTGAACGGCGCCGAGTTTGCGCAAGTGGTGGGCGAGCTGCGCGGCTCACCGCCCGAGCACCGCAGCAACCACGCGCTGCGCCTGGCTCAATCGCCGGTGCCCTACCAAGGCTTCGCCATCCGTAGCGATGTGGGCGGCACGGTGCTGGCCTGCGGCCAGTTTGCGCAAGAGGCTGAACTGGTCGGCCTGTACGACGTGTTCACCCAGGAAAACGCTCGCCGCCAAGGCCTGGCCAGCCTGTTATGTGAGCGCATGCTTTTGATATCAGCCGCCCGGGGCGCCAACATCGGCTACCTGCAAGTCGACGGCCAGAACAGCGCTGCACAAGCCGTCTACCGCCGCCTGGGCTTTGCCGACGCCTACGGCTACCACTACCGGCAAGCCCCGGCAGAGGCTTAGCGGCCTAAAGCCCCAAGCCTTCGTCGACGCCCAGGTGCACGTTCATGGCCTGCACGGCAGCACCGCTGGCGCCTTTGCCCAGGTTGTCCAGCCGCGCCGCCAGGATGGCTTGCGTGTCGTTGGCAAAGACAAAAATCTCGACCCGGTTGCTGTCGTTGCAGGCCTGCACGTCAAAGAAGCCGGCTTCCAGCGTGGCCGGGTCGCGCAGCGGCATGACACGCATGAAACGCTCGCCGGCATAACGTTTGACCAGAGCGGCATGCACGGCCTGCGCCGTGGTGCCCAGGGCGGCCAAGTGCAGCGGCACCGTCACGGCCAGGCCCTTGTAGAAATTGCCGACCACGGGCATGAAGATGGGCGCCGTGCGCAGGCCCGTGTGGGCCATCATCTCGGGCAGGTGTTTGTGGGTCAGGCTCAGGGCATAAGGCCTGGGCGAAGCCAGCGCCGTGTCGACACCCGAGGCTGTGGCGGCAGCCGCTTGATAGGCCTCGATCATCTTCTTGCCTCCGCCCGAATAACCGCTGATGGAGGTGGCACTCAGCGCTGCATCGGCCGGCACCAAACCGGCATCGACCAAGGGCCGCAGCAGCAGGATGAAAGCGCTGGCGTGGCAGCCCGGGTTGGCGATGCGCTTGGCCTGGCGAATGGCCTCACGCTGGCCCGGCGCCAGCTCAGGCAATCCAAAGACCCAGCCGGCCACCGTGCGGTGCGCGGTGCTGGCGTCGATCAGGCAAGTGCGCGGGTTGGTGACCAGGGCTGCGGCTTCGCGCGCGGCGGTGTCGGGCAGGCACAAAAAGGCCACGTCAGAGGCATTCAGCAAGCGCGCACGCTCGGCGCTGTCTTTGCGCCGGCTGGGGTCGATGCTGAGCACCTCCACGTCGCGCCGCGCCGCCAGGTACTCGTGGATGCGCAGGCCGGTGGTGCCCTCTTGGCCGTCAACAAAGACAGTGAAAGTCATGGTCTGCCCCGCACACAAAGCTGGTGCAATGCAGCAATGATAAAGGCCATGGACCTATCACCGCGTGCACAGCATCCACAGCGTGTGTTGATGCTGCCCGGCTGGCTCAACTCTGGCGCCGCGCATTGGCAAAGCCGCTGGCAGGCGCTGCACGGCTTTGAGCGTGTCGAGCAAGCTGACTGGGCACATCCGCTGCGTGGCGACTGGATGGCGCGCCTGGAAGACTGCGTCCTGGCTGATAGCCGCCCCACGGCCCTGGTGGCTCACAGCCTGGGCTGCCAGTTGGTGGCCGCCTGGGCTGCGCACAGCCAGCACACCGCGCGCATCACGGGCGCGCTGCTGGTGGCGCCGCCCGACACGGCCCGCGCCGACATGCCGCCGCAACTGCGCAGCTGGCGCGCCATTGTTCGTCAGCGCCTGCCCTTCGCAGCGCAAGTCGTGTACAGCGAAGACGACCCTTTCTGCGCCCCGCAGCGTGCCCTCCAAATGGCGCAAGACTGGGGCGTGCCGGCCTTGTCGCTGGGCGCAGCCGGGCACATCAATGCCGACAGCGGCCTCGGCGATTGGCCCGCCGGCCTGGCCTTGCTGCAAGTTACGTCGCGAGTGACCGCATGAAACACAGCGACTTCAAAGGCGTGCTCATGCGCACCCTGCTCGTGGTCTGCGGCATGGCCGCCGTGGCGGGCGGCCTGCATTGGCTGGGTGTGGGCCTCAAGCTGCTGTTTGCGATCATGGTCTTCATCGCCTTCGTGGCCTTGGTGATGCCCTACTACGGCCTGCGCCTGCTTGAGTCGGCCACGACCTTTGTGCGCGGGTTCTACTGGGCGCGCGACATGGGCCACTTCCACAGTTTTGGCGGTGTGCCGCTGCGCGTCGAAGACGACGGCCGCTATGTCTGGCTGGACGGCCCGGGTCTGCTGCGTGTGCTGGGCCGGCGCGAAGCCGAAGACGTGCTGGCCGCGCGCCTGACGGGTAACTGGCGGCGCAATGAAAAAGGCCAGCTCATGCTGCGTGTTGATGCGGTCATCGACTACCTGGGCCACATGCCCGAACGCACCGAACCCCGCGTGCAGAAGTTTCGGCGCTACCTTGAACGCGAGGTGCTTTTCCCGGCCGCTGAACGGCGTCGCCGCAGCTAGTACTCCGGCGCAGGGGTTTCGGAACATGATGAAAGCGATGGATTCGGCCCGAGGGCAAGGCGCAAACCACAGCAATGCCCAAAGGCATTGCGAGGACTTGCAACGCAGCCATCGGGTCGAAGACGCGCTTTCATGTTTCGAAATCTCTGGGTCGGAGTACTAGAAGAAAGCGTCGGACACAATCCGCGCATGGTCACCAAAAAACCCAAAGGCCTCGGCCTGGGCTTGCAAGCCCTGCTCGGCCCGACTGTCCACGACGCTGCACCCGCCGGTGACGGCCTGCCCACCACGCTGAGCCTGGACAGCCTGCGCGCCGGCCGCTACCAGCCGCGCACGCGCATGGACGAAGGCTCGCTCTACGAGCTGGCGCAAAGCATCAAAAGCCAGGGCGTGATGCAGCCCATCCTGGTGCGCCCTGTCGAGCAAGGCGGCTTTGAGATCATCGCTGGCGAACGCCGTTTTCGCGCTGCCAAACTGGCCGGGCTGGACAGCGTGCCGGTGCTGGTGCGCGCGGTCGCCGACGAAGCCGCAGCCGTGATGTCGCTGATCGAAAACATTCAGCGCGAAGACTTGAACCCGCTGGAAGAAGCGCAGGGCTTGCAACGCCTGGTGAGCGAATTTCAGCTCACGCACGAACAGGCCGCGCAGGCCGTGGGCCGTTCACGCAGCGCCGCCAGCAACTTGCTGCGTTTGCTCAATCTGGCGCCGCCCGTGCAAGAGATGCTGTTGGCTGGCGACCTGGACATGGGCCACGCACGCGCCCTTCTGCCCTTGCCCAGCGCCGAGCAGGTGATGGCGGCGCAGCACATCACCGCCAAGAAGCTCAGCGTGCGTGAGGCTGAACGGCTGGTGGCCCGTGCGGGTGCTGGGGCTTCCCCTGCCGCCACCAAACCCAGAGCCAAAACGAAGTCACGCGACCTGGCCCGCCTGGAAGAACGCCTGTCTGACCTGCTGACGGCCGCGGTCGAAATCCGCATCAAGCGCCGCACCCAACGTGGCGAAGCGGGCGAAGTGGCCATCGCTTTCGGTTCGCTGGAAGAGCTCAACGGCCTGCTGGAAAAGCTGGGCCTGAGTGAGGCCTAGCGAGACTTAAGGGCTTGCGCAGATGTGTGTTTGTGCATCGCGCAGATACACTGTTGCAGCGGACATGTTGCCGCCATAAAAACCGCCGTGCGCAGCACAGCACGGCAGCGGGAAGGAGCCAGCCATCATGCGCAAGGTCACCATCGTAGGCGCCGGCGTTGCCGGCATGAGTGCCGCACTGCGGCTGCTGCAACGCGGCTTTCACGTCACGCTGCTGGAGCAGGACAACTTCATGGGCGGCATGATGCGTGCCTGCCACTTCCCCGATGAAAACAATGGCGACCGCCATGAGCACAGCTATCACATGCTCATGAACTGGTACGTCAACCTGTGGACCATCATTGACGAGTTAGGCCTGCGCAGCAAGTTCAGCCCCAGCTACGCTTTTTACTTCCTCAGCAAGGGCCAGGCGGCGCAGCCCAAGCTGCTCAATGTGGGCTCGCCGCTGGACTTGCTGCGCAACGTCAGCAGTGGCGCCGCACCCCTGCCCGACATGTTCCTCTTCATGTATTCGATGATCGACCTGCTGTCGACACCGCTGCACAAAGACCGCTTCCTCGACAAGTACTCGGTCAACGGCTTCATGGCCAGCCGGCCCTACAGCACCGACCGTGCCGCCGTGTTGCAGCAAAAGGTCTGGGAAACGGTGTGGGCCATCCCGTCTTACAACGCCTCGGCCAAGAGCTACAAGAACTTTTTGAAGTACGGCAACTTCGCGCCCGTGCCGCAGATCTGGCTCTTCAATGAAAACAAGTACGACGCCCTCATCGGCCCCATCGAAGACAAGCTCAAGTCCTTCGGCGACCAGTTTGTTTTCAAGCCGCTGCACTATGTGATTGGCATGGATGTGGACAAAGGTGGCCGTGTCACCGCGCTGCAAGTGGCCAAGGTGGCCACCTCACCGTCGATAGACCCCCGCGGCTGGCATGCACCCGATGTGCCGGCCAAGCCCAACCTGCCGCCGCTGAAGATTGAAGGCGACCTCATCATGGCCGTCACCCCGGGCGCGCTGGCCGGCATGATCAATGGCCCGCTGTTCGAGCGCAACCCCAGCCTGGGCAATGTGCGCAAGGTGCACGCGGCGGCCATGGCTTCGGTGGAGTTGCACTTCAAAAAAGGCGTGTGGCTCAAGGACATCCCCAAGGACGTGTGCGTGCTGATGAACGCCAAGTACCAGATGACCTTTTTGGACTACTCACAGCACTGGCCCAACCAGACCAGCACCTTCTTGTACGTGACGGTGTCTGACTGCGAAGCGCTGATGAGCGTGCCGCCAGAAAAGCGCGTCGGTGCCACACGCAAGAACCCGGGCACGCTGGTGCTGGACCTCACGCACCCCAGCACGTCGATTGAATTTTTGCTTGAGCAGTTGCAAGAAACGCTGCCCTTTGATGTGGCTGACGTTGATCTTGAGCGCACCCGCTTGCAGACCAACAGTGGCGAAGACCTGTTCGCCAATGAAGTCGGCAGCGAAGACTTCCGCCCCGGCACCGTCACCGCGTTTTCCAACCTCTTCCTGGCCGGCACCTTCGTCAAGAACTACGCCGATGTGGCGACCATTGAAGGCGCCGTCACCAGCGGCCTGATGGCGGCCGAGCAGGTGCGCGCACGTGCCGGTGTCATGCCGCCGATCGAGGTCAAGACCGCCGGCTACCACCACGAGTCGCTGTTCACCATGCTCAAGGTGGCGTGGGCGCCGTATGCGGCCGGCGCCAAGCTGTGGTCGATGGCCAACGACGCCGTGGGCGCGCCACCGGGCAACGGGCTTGCGCCTTGGTTGGCGGCGTGGAAGCTGCTGTTGGGGGGCACTGAAATTCCTGCACCGCCGCCGCCGCAACACCGATCCCACGGCGGGCCGCGCCCATGAACCCCGGCAACACCGATCCGTTTGCGGCCATGGCGGCTATGGGCAATTTTGGCAATTTTGGCGAACTGATGGGCAGCATGGGTGCCACCAGCGGCCCCGTCAACACCGTGCTGGCGCAAGCCGGCTGGGTCTCGGCAACGACGATGTCGCGCGTGTGGGCCCGCGGCGCACAGTCGCTGGCCGAATACCAGCAAGCCTGCGCCGCCGGCACGCCGCTCGAAGTGCAAGTCGACCACGCCCGCGCCCACCTGCGCCGC
Source organism: Rubrivivax sp. (assembly GCA_031379155.1). Lineage (GTDB taxonomy): Bacteria > Pseudomonadota > Gammaproteobacteria > Burkholderiales > Burkholderiaceae_C > Rubrivivax. Next base: position 4,416 of record JANNEX010000073.1, on the reverse strand, counting down.
CTGGGGGAGATTGCGCTCGAAGAAGCGCGTTCGCTGGACGGACAGATGCAGGGCCTGGGTGAACAGTTGCGCGGCGCGGTGCCCGATGCGGTGCCTGACCAGCCCCGCCCCACGGCCGACCCGCCGGTGCGACGCGCCCGCGCCAAACCCTGAAGTGCTCGCCCCGTCAGTGCCACAACAAATCCATCACCCCTGACCATGAGCGACGAAACGCACCCCAGCGTGCGCCACTGGCTGAACCAACTGGGCCTGGCGCAACACGCCGACAGTTTTGATGCCAACGCCATCGACCTGGATCTGCTGCCGCAGTTGAATGACGCGCAGTTGCAGGGCTTGGGCGTGTCGGCCCTGGGCCACCGCATCAAACTGCTCAAGGCCGCGCAGTTGCTGAGCGCGCTGGCCCAGCCAGCGGCGCTGGCCACGCCGCCGGTCAGTGCAGAACGCCGCCAGCTAACGGTGATGTTCTGTGACCTGGCAGGCTCCACCGCCTTGTCGCAGCAGCTTGACCCCGAAGACCTGCGCCTGCTGATGCAGCGCTACCAGCGTGTCTGCGGCGACGCCGTGGCGCGCCACGCCGGCCATGTGGCGCAGTACCTTGGCGACGGTGTCATGGTCTACTTCGGCTGGCCGCGTGCCCATGAAGACGACGCCCAGCGCGCGCTGCACGCAGCACTGGAAATTGTCGATGCGGTCAAAGCCATTCCTGCGCCGCAGCCGCTGCGTGTGCGTGTGGGTGTGGCCACTGGCCCGGTGGTGGTGGGCGAAACCGGCAACGGCGACGCGTCGCAGCCCAAAACGGCCATCGGTGAAACGCCCAACCTGGCCGCGCGTTTGCAAGCGCAGGCCGACCTGGACCAGATCCTGGTGGCCAACCGCACACGCCGCCTGGTGGCTGACGCCTTTGAATGTGTTGACCAGGGCGAACACAGCTTCAAGGGCATCGCCAAACCCGTGCATGTGTGGCGCGTGATCGGCGAGGGCGTGGCCGACGGCCGCTTTGCAGCGGCGCATGGCGCGCGCCTGACGCCCATGGTCAACCGTGACGCCGAAAGCCAGGCCTTGCAGCAGGCCTGGGCGCAGACTTGCGCTGGCAAAGGCCAGGCGCTGCTGCTGGTGGGCGAGCCCGGCATCGGCAAAAGCCGCGTCGTGGCCGAGCTGTGCGACTTTGTGGGCCAGGCCAGTGTCGTGATGCGTGCGCAGTGCTCAGAGCTGCACGCCAACTCGGCTTTCTACCCGCTGGCCAACCACATCCAGCGCACCTCGCGCATCGTGCGTGAAGACAGCCCGGCGCAGCGCCTGGACAAGATAGAAGCCGTGCTGCGCGACGCCGACATGACGCTGATGGAGACCATGCCGCACCTGGCGCGGTTGATGTCGCTGCCGGCAGAGCGTTATCCCAGCGCACAGACCAGCCCGCAAAAGCAAAAGAGCGGCATCGTCGACGCGCTGGTCAAGATGACCCTGCACATGGCCAGCCGCGCGCCTGTGGTGCTGGTATTTGAAGACCTGCACTGGATGGACCCCACGTCGCTGGAAGTGCTGGACGCGCTCGTGCCGCGCATTGCCGATGCGCCCGTGCTGATGGTCATGACCACGCGCGACACGCACGCCCACCGCTGGCTGCGCCAGCGCCATGTGCACCTGCTGCGCCTGGTGGGCTTGAACGATGACCACAGCCTTGAACTGGCCATCAAAGTGGCCGTCTTGCATGGCTTGCCGCCAGCGGTGTTGCAGCGCATCGTGGAACACACCGACGGTGTGCCTCTGTTCCTGGAAGAGGTGACGCGCACCTTGCTCGATGCTGGCGGCTTGACCCTGGCGGGCGCGTCAGTTTTGCCGCAGGCCAAGCTCGACGCCATCGAGATTCCGGCCACGCTGAAGGACTCACTCACCGCGCGGCTGGACCAGCATGGCGCGGCCAAACGCTGCGCGCAGCTGGGTGCGGTGCTGGGCCGCCAGTTCCGCCACGACGTGGTGTTGGCGCTGGCTGGCCAGGACGACGGGCCCTTCAGCGCTCACATGCAGCAACTGGTGGCAGCCGGTCTGCTGGACCGCAGCGGCACGGGCAGCGAAGCCGTCTACACCTTCCGCCACGCGCTGATTCAGGACGCCGCGTATGAAACGCTGCTCAAGAGCGACCGCCGCGCCCTGCACGCGCGCGCCGGCCTGGTGCTGGCTGAACACATGCCCGAGCTGGCCGAACAAGAGCCCGAACAACTGGCGCGCCATCACACGGCGGGTGAAGCCTTTGATCTGGCCGCGCCGCTGTGGCTCAAAGCGGGCCAGCGCGCCTGGCAACGCTCGGCCGCGCCCGAGGCCATCGCGCATCTGAATGCCGGCCTGGCCATCGTGCACCGCTTGAGCGATGAAGCCGCGCGGGACAGCCTTGAGCTGCGCTTGCAGTCGGCCCTGGGCGTGGTCTATTTCGCCGCCGTCAGCTACACCGCGCCGCAAGCACGTGCCGCTTTTGAGCGCGCCGCGCAACTGTGCGAAAGGGTGCCCGAGGTGGCGCTGAAAGTGCCCGTGCTCTACGGCCTGGGTGCCTTCCAGACCATGAAGGGCGACATCCGCGCTGGCCATGCCGCTTTTGTCAAACTGCTGGCCGAGGCCGACGCCGCCGCGCAGCCGCGCTTGCGCCTGTATTCACATTCGGTGCTGACCTGGTCGCACCACAACAGCGGCCACTTCGCAGCCAGCTTGGCCGAAGCCGACAAGACCCTGGCGCTGTACGCCGCCGGTGCCGTGGCCGGGCCGCGCCTGTCGGCGGCCGACCCCAAGATCATCAGCGAGTGTTTTCGCGCCGCCTCACTGTGGTCTCTGGGCCATGTCGACCAGGCCCGCGCGGCCAGCGACGGCGTGCTGGCCCACGCGCGCGCGCTGGGCGACCCCTACAGCCTGGCCTACACGCTGAACTTTGCGGCCCTGGTGGTGCCCGAGCGCTGCGGCGAGCATGACTTGGTACTGCAACGCAGCGAAGAAGGTGTGCGCCTGGCGCGCGAACTGGGCTACCCCTTCCTTGAAGTCTTTGGCAGCCTGTGGCGCGCCTGGGTGCTGGCCGGCAGTGAAGGCCCACAAAGCGCGTTGGCGCAAATGAATGAAGCCATGCCGCGCCTGGAAGCCATGGGCGTGCGCTACCACCACGCTCAACTGTTAGCCTGGCGCGCGCGGCTCTTGCTGCGCACAGGGCAGATCGGTTCGGCGCAGCTTGAAGTGGCACAGGCCCTGGCTGAGCTGGACAGTTCTGGCGAAGGCTCCACCGCCACCGATGTCTACCTGGCCGAAGGCGAAGTCAACGCCGCAGTGGGCGGTGAACAGCAAGCGCTGGCCGAAGCCGCCTACGGCCTGGCGCTGGAAGTGGCGCGTGAACAAGGCGCGTTGTCGTGGGAACTGCGGGCGGCCACCCTCCTGGCGCGCTTGTGGTCCACGGTAGGCAACCGACAGGAAGCACGCGCCTTGCTCGCGCCACTGTTGGCGCGTTTTACTGAAGGCCATGACACGGCCGACCACCGCCAGGCGCGGGAGCTGCTCGCTACCCTTCACTGACCCACTTACCTAACCCACTCACCAAGCCCTGGGCCCCAAGTACGTGCATCCAAATTTCAAAGGCAACATCACCGAAGACCTGGGCCTGGCTGGCGAGATGGCGCAACTGCGCATCGCCATAGAAAACTGGGCCAAGCAGACGCACCCCGAGATGCACGAGGCCATGGCCTGGCAGTTTGGCGGCGGCAGCAAATACTTCCGCCCGCTGACGCTGTTCAGCTGCCACCGCGCGCTGTCACCGGCGCCCATCAGCAAAGGCCTGATCCACGCCGCGCTGGCGGTGGAGATGCTGCACAACGTCTCGCTCATCGTCGACGACATTGTCGACCGCTCTGACGCAAGGCGCGGCAAGCCCACCATGCACAAGCGCTTTGGCGAGTTGCAGGCCTACATGGTGTCGGGCTACATCGTGGCCGACAGCTATGAACTGGTGTGCGACGCCAGCTCTTACGAGCCGCATGAATTTGATCCTGGCCTGGTGCGCCTGAACGTGCGCCTGCTGTCTGAATTGCTCAAGCGCCTGGGCGTGGCCGAGTGCATGCAGTGGCGCCTGCGCCGCCAGCCGCTGGGCGTGGAAGACTGGCGCTTGATTGCCGGCGAAGACACGGGCTCGATGTTTGAAGTCTGTGCCTGCCTGGGCACGCGAAGCCAAGCACTGCGCCAGTTCGGTCGCTTGCTGGGCATGGTCTATCACGGCTGTGACGACGTGGGCGACGTGCGCGGCGCGCTGGCGCTGGGCGGCGGTGGCAAAGAAGATGTGCGCGACGGCATCCTCACCCTGCCGGCAGCGCTGGCCATTCGCCACCCCGAGATCCGCACCCTCTTTTGCAAGCCGCAGCCCAGTGACGCTGAATTGGAATTGCTGACACGCGC
>JANNEX010000070.1:0-1861 GCA_031379155.1 Rubrivivax sp. | reverse complement strand
GCAGCGACTCGACACGCGCAATGCGCACATCGATCAAGGCGCGCAGCGGCCCCGGGGGCAAGCCAGGTTCGATGTGCAGCGTGGCTGTCTTCGAACCCGCGCGCGGGTAGAGCACGACCTGCGCGGTGCTGGCTTGCAGCGCCGCGACCAGCGCAGCGCTGACCATGGGCTGCGCCGGCAGCACCACCAGGGCATAGCCTTGCAGCGCGTCGTCTGAGCCCACGATGTCGATGTCCAGCCCCAGGCTGCGCAGCGCGCTGTAGGCCTCAAAGGCCAGGCGCAACGCGTCGTAGTCGGCACCCTGGGGCTGCACTTCAAACAGCCAACGTGATGCGGCGTCGAACACCAGCGCGACGCGCGCGCGCTGCACGGCCATGGCTGGCACCTGCCCAAGCTCTTGCGCCACCTGCGCCGCTTCGTGCCCACCCACGTCAAGCAAGCTGTCGGGTGCCTGCAGCCCGGCGTGCATCTGCTCTTGTCCAAAAGGCGCCTGGCGCCAGCGGAAATAACTCACCACGTCAGCGCCATGCGCAAAGGCTTCCCAGCTCCACAAACGCACCATGCCGAGGGCCGGCGCCGGGTTCCAGTGCGCCCAGTTGACGGGGCCGGGTTGCTGCTCCATGACCCAGAAAGGCTGGCGCGACATGCCGCGGTACCAGTCGTGGTGAAAGGCCGCAAGGTCGGGGTGGCCCGTGCGCAGCCAACGCGCTTTGTCGGCGGCGTTGAACCAGAACATTTCCAGCGCGCCCAGCGGGTAGCTGTCCCAACTGGCCACGTCCAGGTCAGCCGCTACGTCACGTGCGTCAAAGCCGGTGAAGAGTTGCATGAAGTTGTGCACCAGCGCGCGGCCTGGCGACAGGGTGCGCAGGATGCTGCATTGGGCGCGGTTGAAGCGCTGCACTTCGTCAGAAGCAAAGCGCAGGTAGTCCAGGCGCTGCGCGGGGTTGGCTTCGGTGACCGTGCCCGCAGGTGAATCCACTTCGTCGAAGCTGCCCACCTCCATGCTCCAAAAGACGTTGCCCCAGGCGGTGTTCAGGGCCTGCACGCTGCCGTAGCGCTGGCGCAGCCAGTGGCGAAAGCGCCGCACGGCATTGGGCGCATGGCTGATCACGGTGTCGTGGCAGCCGTATTCGTTGTCGATCTGCCAGGCCACCACTGCCGGGTGCTGGCCATAACGTTGGCCTAACGCTTGAGTGATGCGGCAAGCCTGGGCCAGATAGGTGTCGCTGGAAAAGTCGTAGTGGCGGCGCGAGCCAAAAGCGCGACGTCGGCCGTCGGCGCCCACGGCCAGCATGTCAGGGTCGGCGTCGACCAGCCACTTGGGCGGGGTGGCGGTGGGTGTGCACATCACTATCTGCAAGCCCGCGCTGGCCAGCACGGCTATCGCGCGGTCAAGCCAGGCAAAGTCAAAAACACCGGCGCGTGGCTCTATGCGCGACCAGCAGAATTCAGCGATGCGCACCTGGCGTAGGCCCAGCGCCCACATGCGCGCGGCATCGTCGGCCCACTGGCTTTCGGGCCAGTGTTCGGGGTAGTAGCAGACACCCAGGTGCATGGTGTTCAGCTTTGGTTCTGCAAGAACTCGCGCAGACGCTCGGCCACAAAGTCGGCCTGTTGCAGTTGCAGCCAGTGGCTGCCAGTGGCCACGTGCACTAGCTGCAAACGCGGCACCCAATGCTCCAGCCCGAGCAGGCAACTGGGCGCGAAGGAAGCGTCGTCGTCCCCCCACAGCAGCAAGGTGGGCGCTTCGATACGGCCGCTGGCGCCGCCCAGCTCAGGCACCGCCGCCACGCCGGGTGGCGCCAGCGCGCGCTCGATGTGCAGTGCGCGGTACCAGTTGAGCATGGCCGTGAGCGCGCCG
>JANNEX010000294.1:0-8768 GCA_031379155.1 Rubrivivax sp. | reverse complement strand
GGCCGCGATGGTCCTGGCCGGGCTTGCTTGCTTGGCCTTTGTGGGGGCCAGGCGCCGCACCTCTTTGAACCCCACTTAAAAGGAGTCTTTGCCATGTCTAAACCAAGCAAAACCGCCTGCGGGCGCCTGCCCTTCATCGCTTCGGGCCCGTTGACGGGCCTGCTCGCCAGCCTGTTCGCTTTAGGCTCTGCACAAGCCACTCTCTTGGGCGACACCGTGGCTGCCCGGCTGCAAGAATTTGGTGCCGGCACGGCAGTGCAAAACCAGTTCGCGCCGACCGCCCTGGTCGACAACTCTGTCGAGTTCAACGGCAGTTGGACCTATGCGCCGCTGAACCAGTTGTGGAACGTGTCGCTCGACGTGCAGGCTTCGTCCTTCACCATCAGCTTCACCGAAGACGGCAACAGCAGCACGCATGACCTGAGTGGCTTCACCTTCATCGGCTTGCAGCTGAGTGATCTGGACCCGGGCGGCGTCATCACTGGCGTGACCGTGCTGTCGGGCGGCCAGGGCGTGCAGTCCATAGGCTTCAATGACCACGGCGTCACCGTGCAGTGGAACCTGTTCGAGTTTCGTGACGCGGCGGGCCAACCGCTCAGCCACAACAGCTGGACTTTTGGCATTCAAAGCGCAGTGCCCGAGCCCGCCCCAGGCGCCCTGCTGCTGCTGGGCTTGGCCACGCTGGCGGTGGCGCGCAGAAAAAGCCTCAGAACAAACTGGCCGCCACGTTGATGGTGAGTGCCAGGATGGCGGTGTTGAAGACAAACGACAGCAGCGCTTGCAGCAGTACCCAGCGCCGCAGCCGGCGTGCGCTGACGGCCACGTCGGCGGTTTGTGAAGCCACGGCGATGGTCAGCGAGAAGTAGAAAAAGTCGCTGAAGTCGGGGCTGAAGTCTTTGGCCTCGTCAGGAAAACGCAAGCCCGCGCCTTGGGGCGTGTGGAAGTACAGGCTGGCGTAGCGCAGCGCAAACACCGTGGGCAGCAGCAGCCACGATCCGACCACCGTAGACAGTGCGAGGGCCACATGGGGCAAGGCCACCGCCTGGCCTGCAGCCTTGGCGGCTGACAGCTCCAGCACCGAGCCCACCAGGCTGACCAGCGCCGCCACGATGACCATCACCAGCACCGTGCCCGCGCTTTCAGCCTGCGCGCTGGCCACGCGCTTGACACGGCCGGGGTCGGCACGAAACATGGCCCAGCCGGCCAGCGCCAGATACAGCCACAGGGCCACGTTCCAGCCCAGCAAAGCGCGCGTGCGCGGCGCCTGGCTGGCCGGCAGCAACAGCGCCACGCCAGCACCCACCAGCAGCGACAGCAGCAGGTGCGGGTGGGCCAGCACGTGGCGGGCGATGGATTTCATGGTGTCTGTGCTTGGGTTGGGTGCAGGACTGGCCGTGCCTGATGATGCCTGCGCAGCGCCGATAATCGCGCCCCATGCGGCTGCCCTTCACCAAGATGCAAGGCGCGGGCAACGACTTTGTCGTGCTCGATGGCACCCGCGTGCGCTTCGAGCTCAGCGCCGAACAACTGCGCCGCCTGGGCGACCGCCGCTTTGGCGTCGGGGCCGACCAGATCCTGGCCGTCGAGCCCAGCACCACACCCGGCGTCGACTTTCGCTTCCGCATCTTCAACGGCGCCAGTGGCGACGAGGTGGAACACTGCGGCAATGGTGCACGCTGCTTGGTGCGCTATGTGCACGCCCGTGGCCTGACCAAGAAGACCACGGTGCGGGTGGAAACCGTCAATCAGGTGCTCGAGCTCAAGCTGCTGGGCGACGGCCGTGTCACCGTCGACATGAGTCAGCCCATCTTCGACCACAGCCGCCTGCCTTTTGACGCCACGGGTTTGTCAGCGCGCAAAGAAGGCGACTTCGAGCTGTGGCCGCTGCTGGGCGCCGAAGTGGCCGTGCTGTCCATGGGCAACCCGCATGCCGTGCTGCGTGTGGCTGATGTCGACACTGCAGCGCTTGCCACGTTAGGGCCGCAGCTAGAGAAACACGAACGCTTCGTGCGCCACGTCAACGTGGGCTTTTTGCAAGTGCTGTCGCGCCGCGAAGTGCGCCTGCGTGTGCACGAGCGTGATGCCGGCGAAACGCTGGCCTGTGGCACCGGTGCCTGCGCTTCTGTGGTGGCCGGCATTCGCCTAGGCTGGCTGGACGCGGCGGTGACCGTGCACGCGCGTGGCGGTGACCTGCTCATCGAATGGGCCGGTGGCGACAGCCATGTCTTGATGACCGGCCCCGCCGAGTGTGTGTTTGAAGGAGAAATAGAGCTGTGAGCATTGCCGGAATCACTGAAACTGACATCGCCAACTACCTGGCCAACACGCCAGGTTTTTTTGAGCGCCACGCCGAGTTGCTGTCGTCCATCCAACTCACCAGCCCACACGGCCAGCGTGCCGTGTCGCTGCAAGAGCGGCAGATGGAAATGCTGCGTGAACGCATCAAGGGGCTAGAGATGCGCATCGTCGAGATGATCCGCCACGGCCAGGAAAACCTGGCCATCGCCGACCGCCTGCACCGCACCACGCGCCGCTTGTTGGTCACCGCCGACCCGGCTTTGCTGCCCGGGCGCATCGTTGAATCGCTCAAGCACGAATTCATGATTCCACAGGCCGCGCTGCGTTTGTGGAACATCAACGCCGAGCACGCCGGCCTGCCCTTTGCGCAAGAAGTCAGCGAAGACGCCAAGAGCTTCAGCACCAGCCTGACCATGCCCTACTGCGGCGTGAATGCGGGTTTTGAGGCGGTGCGCTGGCTGGAAGACCCAGGCACCGTGATGTCGCTGGCGCTGCTGCCGCTGCGCCAGGGCGACACCTGCTTTGGCCTGCTGGTGCTGGGCTCGCCCGACCCCACGCGCTACTCAGCCGACATGGGCACCGACTTCTTGATGCGCATGGCCGAAGTGGCCAGTGCGGCGCTGTCGCGGCTGCGTGCCGTGCACTGAAAAAACGACCATGGCAGAGCACGCTGCCGATATCGAACGCTACTTGCTGCATTTGAAGGTGGAGCGCCGCGTGGCCGCGCGCACGCTGACCATCTACGGCGAGGCCTTGACGCGGCTGCAAGCCGCTGCGCAAGCGGCCGCCATCGACCTGGTGAAAGCGCAGCCGCACCACCTGCGCAGTTGGGTGGCGCAACTGCGCGGGCGTGGCCTGGCGCCGCGCAGCGTGGCGCTGGTGCTCTGCGCCTGGCGCGGCCTCTACCGCTGGTGGGGTCAGCAAGGCTTGGTGCAGTCCAATCCCGTGGAAGGCTTGCGCGCGCCCAAGGCCGCCAAGCCTTTGCCCAAGGCACTGTCGGTGCAACAAGCCGTGGCCCTGGCCGACCAGGCATCACCCTCGGGCAACGAAGCGCTGGCGGCGCGCGACCACACGATTGCCGAGCTTCTCTACGGCTGCGGCTTGCGCATCGGTGAACTCATGGGCCTGGACGTGCAGCCGCATGCCGGCGCGCGTGGCTGGATAGACATCGCCGACGCCAGCGCGCACGTGCTGGGCAAAGGCAGCAAACGCCGCAGCGTGCCTGTGGGCAGCCATGCGCTGACAGCCCTGCAAACCTGGTTGGAACAAAGACCGCTGCTGGCGCGGGGCGACGAGACGGCGCTGTTTGTCAGCCAGCGCGGCACCCGCCTGTCAGCCAACCAGTTGCGCCTGCGCCTGCAAGCCATGGCCCAACACCGTGGCCTGCCCACACGCGTGCACCCGCACATGCTGCGCCACAGTTATGCCAGCCACCTGCTGCAAAGCAGCGGCGACCTGCGCGCCGTGCAAGAACTGCTGGGCCACGCCAGCATCAGCACGACGCAGGTCTACACCAAGCTGGACCACCAGCACTTGAGCAAGATTTACGACGCGGCGCATCCGCGGGCGCGGCGCAAGCCTGGCGCAGGCTAACTCTGTAAGTGAGCTACTGAGCGAGACGCGCCGCCAACGCGGCGTCTACCGCCGACCAGGCTTGTGTCAGTTGCAGCTTGAAGCCTTTTGCATCGTCTGTGCGGCCCTGCTTTTCAAGTGAACGCGCCAAGCCCGCCAGTGCCCAACCGCTGCCGGGCTGCGCCGCCAGGTCAGCGCGAAAAGTCTTCTCTGCATCGGCAGCGCGGCCGGCACGCAATTGCATCTCGCCCAGCACCAAACGTGCGCCCGCAGCCAGCATGGGCGGCTCGTTGTCGTCGGCGCGCCGTGACGCTTTGACAACCTGCGCTTGCAGCTTCAGCGCTTCGTCATGCCGGCCAGCGGCCGAGGCGATTTCCGCGCGCAGGCGGCCAGTGGCCGCAGCAGCCATGTCGCGCAGCATGCGGTCGTCACCTTTGGGTTTGGGGTGGGCTTTGGCGATGCTGGCGGCACCCGCTTGTGCATTGACCAGCGCGGCTTGTGCGGCTTGTACGGCTTGTGCGTCTGCCAGTCGCTGGCTGCGCAGCAGCGCCACGCCGCGCGCGCTGTGGCCCAGTGCTGCTGCCATGCCCTTGTCGCCACTGGCCAAGGGTTCGGCCAGCAATGCGTCCCAACGCTCCAGGCGCAGCAGGGCCAGCACGGGCAGGCTGCGGCGGTATTCGCCGTGGGCGTGCTGCCCTTTGGCGCGGCTTGCGATGTCGCGCGCGGCGGTCAAGGCCACGTCGCCGCGCCCTTGCATGAGGGCGGCAAACCACAAGAACTGCTGGTCGTGGTTGCGCCAGTCTTTGGTGTTCTCAAAACCTTGCGCCTTCTGCGCCGCCATCAAGGACAAGTCAGCCGCGACAGCTTCTTCGTTGACCCGCGTCGCGTCGCCGTAACGCCCCACACGCACGAAGATGTGCGAAGGCATGTGCACCAGGTGGGGCGACGCGGGCGCCAGGCGGCCTAGGCGGTCAGCCGCTGGCACGGCGCGCTGGGCCACGGGGGCTGCGTCTGCGGCGTGGATCATGTAGTGGTTCAGGCCGATGTGCTCGCTGTGGCTGAGCAGCAGCTTTTCGATGCGCGAGGTCAGCTCGCCCATGCGGCCGCCAGGTTGGCCCGTTTTGTCGTCCCACCAGGCGCTGCGGGTGGCCACCATTTCTGCTTCGGCGTACAGGCTGAGCAGATTGGGGTCAGACGGTGATGCGTCCACCAAGGCGCGCAGGCGTGCGGCGTAGGCCACGTCCAGCACATGCGGGGCTGCGTCGTCATCGTCGCCATCTTCGCTACCACTGCCAGTGCCGCCACTGGATTTGGGGCCGCACCGTTCGGCTGTGAGCGGTGCGGTTTCACGGGCCTGGCTGGCGTGGTCGTAGCGCAGGGCCAGGGCTTGCAGCAGGGCCAGTTCGCCGGCCGGCGCGCTGGGGCCCGCGTGGCGCAGCGCGTGGTCCACATAGCGCAGCGCTTCGCCCACGCGCTCGCGGCTGGTGTCGTTGATGATGGGCCCTAACTGCCCCAGGCGCACATGGCGCAGGCCGGGTCCTGCGCCAGCGCGGCCTTGAACAGGCGCACAGCCTCCACTTCGTTGAAGGCATAGGCTTGCAGCACACCTTGTGTGAACAGGCGCTGTGCGGCGGCGGACTTGGTGTGAATGGTCCAGTCAAGCTGGCCAAAGCCCGGCAGGTCGGGGGCGCGCGCGGTCAGGTCGGGCTGCAAGGGCATGGCGCAAGCCGCCAGCAGGGTCAGCAGCGCAGCCGCTGCGCTGCGGCGCATGGTGAACTTCATGCTTGGCTTCCCGCGTGAATGTGTGTGATGTGTGACCGCGTTTTTATGCGGCACACCGGCGGCCGTCAACACCTCTTTGCGCAGCGAGAATGCCGGCCATGAAATCCATTCGCCTGCACGAAGGCAAAGAACGTTCGCTGCAACGCCGCCACCCCTGGGTCTTTGCCAGCAGCGTGGCGCGTGGCAAAGCCGACGCCGGCGAGACGGTGCGCGTGGAGGCCGCCGACGGCCGCTTCCTGGCTTGGGGCGCCTTCAGCGGCGAATCAGGCATTCGTGTGCGCTTGTGGAGCTTTGACGAGGCCGAGCGCATCGACGCCGCGTTTTTCCAGCGCTGCATCCAGCGAGCCGTAGCGCTGCGGGCGCGCTTGCCCATCGCAAGCAACGGCATGCGTCTGGTGCACGGTGAAGCCGACGGCCTGCCCGGCCTGGTGGTCGACCGTTACGGCGACGTGCTGTGCGCCCAGTTTTCATCCGCCGGCAGTGAACGTTGGAAGGCGGTGATTGCCGACGCGCTGATGGCGGCCACCGGCGCGGCGCGCCTGTATGAAAGATCCGACGCCAGCGTTCGTGAGCTGGAAGGCTTGCCGGTACACACCGGCTGGCTGCGCGGTGATGGAGCCACAGAAGTTCAGATCAGCGAGCACCAGTGGCGGCTGTTGCTGGACGTGGCGCTGGGCCACAAGACCGGCTTCTATCTGGACCAGCGCGACAACCGCGCCGCCTTTGCGCGCTGGGTGAAACAACTGGGCTTGAAGGACGTGCTCAACGGCTACTGCTACACGGGCGGCTTCACGGTGGCCGCGCTGGCCGGTGGCGCGGCGCGGGTGACCAGTGTCGACTCGTCCGCCCCGGCCTTGCAGCGTGTGCAAGAGCACGTGCAACTCAACGGTTATGCCCTTGAGTCAAGTGAGTGTCATGACGCCGATGTGAACGGCTTCTTGCGCGCCAGCCTGGAAGGTGGCCGCCACTTTGACGCCATCGTGCTGGACCCGCCCAAGTTCGCGCCCACGGCGGCCCACGCCGAGCGTGCCGCACGAGCCTACAAAGACATCAACCGCCTGGCCTTCAAGCTGCTGGCGCCGGGTGGTTTGTTGCTGACGTTCAGTTGCAGTGGTGGCATCAGTGCCGACCTGTTCCACAAGATCGTGGCCGGCGCTGCCGCTGACGCGGGCGTCAACGGCGCCATCGTGCAGCGCCTGGAAGGCGCTTGTGATCACCCCACGACGATGGAATTCCCCGAGGGCGAATACCTCAAGGGCCTGGCCATCGTGCGTGCCTGAAGGGCCACAGGGCCAAAGCGCCAAAGCGCCACCCCCTGAACCGGGGGCTGTTTGTCACGGCGCCGTGAACTCTGGGTGAAGTGTGGGGGACACCCACTTTCTAGCATCTGGGCAAACCCCAACCCGGAGATGACCATGTCCTTTTCAAGCCCGATTCGTTGCACCCGTGTGGCGCTGGCCGCTGCCGGCCTGTTGTGCAGCCTGCATGCCGCACAGGCCGCCAACGTCACGCTGCGCGTTACCGTGCAAAACCTGGCGCCCGCCAATGGTGTGGCTTTTGCACCTTTGCACGTGGGTTTTGGACAAGGTTTGTTCGATGCATTCAATGAGGGCTCGGCGGCCAATGCAGCCACTGTTTCAATCGCCGAAGGTGGCAGTGGCTCGGCCTGGCAGCCGGCCTTTGCGGCCGCAGAGCCCATGGCCACACGCGGCACCATCGGCGGCCTTTTGTTGTCGGGCGCCACGGCGAGCATGAACTTCACTGTCAACACCGCGCTCAACCAGTTCTTCACCTTCGCCGCCATGGTGGTGCCCAGCAACGACCACTTCATCGGCAACGACTCGCCCACTGAATATCACCTGTTTGACACCGCCGGCAACCTGCTGCTGTCGCAGATCAACCAAGACGCCACCGATATCTGGGACGCGGGTTCGGAAACCACCGACCCGCTGGCGGCCGCCTTCGTGGGCACCAACAGTTTGCGCACGGCGCAAAACGGTGTCGTGTCGTTCAACTTCTCCGAGCTGTCGGCCTACAACGGCCTGACCACCGGTGCGGGTTATGTGTTCAACAACAACCTCACGGCCAACACCGCCATCTACCGCATTGGCTTTGAAGTGCTGGCCGTGCCCGAACCCAGTTCTGCCGCACTGGCGCTGGTGGGCCTGTTCATGGTGGGTGGCCTGGCGCGCAAGCGTCTGCGCAGCTGAACTCGGCGGTGCTGGCCGCCGCGCCGGCCATGGACAATGCACCCCAGAAATGGGGGCGCATGGGCTCACGCGTGTTGCTGGTGGAAGACGACGCCGACGTGGCCAGCGTGGTGGCCTTGCACCTGCGCGGCGCGGGCTATCAGCTTGAACATGCGGCCGACGGCCTTGAGGCGCTGCGCCGCATCCACAGCGAAAGCTGGGACCTGCTGCTGCTGGACCTGATGCTGCCCGGCACTGACGGCTTTGAGATTTGCCGCCACCTGCGCCAGCGCAAAGACCACGTACCCATCATCATTCTCAGCGCCCGTACTGGCGAAGCCGAACGTGTGCTGGGCTTGGAGCTGGGCGCTGACGACTACCTGCCCAAGCCCTTTTCGATGCTGGAGCTAACGGCAAGAGTGCGTGCATTGCTGCGCCGTGTGGAACAGCTCAAAGCCCAACCTGCGGCGCAAGTCGTGCAAGTGGGCAGCCTGCGCCTGGACCTGGCGCACCGGCGCGTCAGCCTGGCCGGCGTTGAGCTGGCCCTGACGCTGCGCGAGTTTGACTTGCTGCACTTTTTGGCCAACCACCCCGCTCGTGTGTTCAGCCGTGCCGAGTTGCTGGAACGGGTGTGGGGCAACAGCTTTGACGGCTTTGAGCACACCGTCAATTCCCACATCAACCGGCTGCGCACCAAGATCGAGTCCAACCCGCAAGCGCCGCGCCTGATTGAAACCGTGTGGGGCCTGGGCTACCGCTTCAACCCTGCGGGCCTGGGCGCATGAAGCCGGGCAGCTTGCCGCGCCGCCTGGTGCTGCTGTTGGCGCTGCTGCTTCTGGGCTGGGGCGTTTTTGTCGCGGCACTGGCCTGGCGCGTGGCCTCACAGCATGAACATGAAGCCTTGCAGCGCTTGTCCCACGGCCTGGC
>JANNEX010000778.1:0-8852 GCA_031379155.1 Rubrivivax sp. | reverse complement strand
GCGTGGCAGTGCCAGGTCTAAAGGGCGCAACTCCACCGCGCCACGGCCAGCCAGCGGCGCGGCGTCGACCGGCTTGAGCAAAGCCAGGTCGTGCAGCACGTCAAAGGCCAGCAGTTGCAGCGCGCCTTGTTTGCCGTCCACGGTGGCATACACCAGGCGGTGGCGCGTGGGTTGCAAGGCGTACTGGCTGACGACGTGGTAGTTGGTGATGAGGTGGCCGGCTTCGTCGATGAGAAAGCCCGAGCCGACCGACGATTGGCTGTCTTGCGTCTTGAGCAGCGTGCGCACTTGCAGCAAGCGCGCGCGGGTGCGCTCGTAGATGCGCTGGCCGGCACCCGTGAGCGTGATTTCTGGCGTGGCTTCTGTGGCGCTGGCAGTGCTGGCGGGGGCGGTGGTCTTGGCGGGTTTGCTCGCACCGTTGGAGGCAGCGCTGGCGGCCCACGAACACATCCACAGCGCAAGCCAGAGTACAAGCCAGAGCGCAAGCCCGGTGGCCCATTGCAGCCGCGCCAGAGGTGGGCGTGGAGTGGCGGGCGCAAACGGCATGTGATGCATCTTAGCCTGCGCCCCAGCGCATCAAGGCGCGCGCAAAAAGTCTTCCAGACCTTGGCGCACGGCACGCGCCAGTTGCTGGCGAAATTGCGGCTCCAGCTTGGCTTTATCGCCCAGGTGGCTGCTGAAAGCCTGTTCGTGCAGCGCCGCCGGCTCGGCCAAACCCTGGCACATCAGTCGCGCATCAATCAGTCGCGCATCAGGGTGCTCTTGCCAAACAGGCTTTCGATCAGGTCCACCGCCAGCGCCGCCGTTTTGTTGCGCACGTCCAGCGCCGGGTTGAGTTCCATCACGTCCAGGCTGGCCAGGCGGCCGGTGTCGGCGATCATCTCCATGCACAACTGGGCTTCGCGGTAGGTGGGGCCACCGGGCACGGTGGTGCCCACACCAGGGGCGATGTCGGGGTCGAGAAAGTCAACATCGAAGCTGACGTGCAGGTGCGTCTTGTCGTCCAGCGTGGCCAGGGCTAACTCCATGGTGTGGCGCATGCCCATCTCGTCGATGTAGCGCATGTCAAACACTTCTAGGCCCACTTGGTGGACCAGGCGCTTTTCACCCGCATCAACGCTGCGAATGCCGATTTGCCGCACCACTTTCGGGTTGATGGCAGGCACGGTGCCGCCAATCGCTATCAGTTCTTGCGGCCCGTGCCCGCACAGGCAGGCCACGGGCATGCCGTGGATGTTGCCGCTGGGCGTGAGCACGCTGGTGTTGAAGTCGGCATGGGCGTCCAGCCACAGCACGCGCAGTTTCGTGCCGGCTTCGCGGCAGTGGCGCGCCACCGCGCTGATGCTGCCTATGCCCAGGCAATGGTCGCCGCCCAGCAGCATGGGCAGGCGGCCGACTTGCAGTTGGCCATACACGGCTTCGTGCACGGCGCGGTTCCAGGCCACCACTTCATGCAGATGGCGGTAGCCGTCCACCGGCGGCAGCCAGGGGTTGGCGGGGCCACTGAGGTTGCCCAGGTCTTGCACTTGCAGGCCCTGGCTTTCCAGTGTGCTGCGCAGGCCGGCCACCCGCAGGGCTTCGGGGCCCATGCTGGCGCCGCGTGCGCCAGCGCCAATGTCGGTGGGCGCGCCGATGAGGGTGACGAGTCTGTTCATGGCTGGCGATTGTGCCCATGCGGGCCAGGTCAGACCTGCGGTTTTGGGCGCCTGGCGCCGAACAAAACTGCGAGCATCGCGGTTTAGTTGAGCACACAAGCCCTCGCCCACACCCATGAATCAAGACCGCTGGAAGGACTGCATTGACCAGGCCATGGCCCATGAAGTGGCGTGGCCGCGCGACCCCATCGCGCAACCGGCAGGCTGGGGCGTGCACGCGGGTGACCCCGCGCCCTACAACGTGCTGCGCGGGCCCGTGCAGGCGCGCGGCGGTGTCAGCGGCGTGGTTTGGCAACACGGCCGCGAAGTGGCGTGCTGGGGCGAGCCTGAGCGCGCCGACCTGACCTTCAGCGTCGCTAAAACCTACCTGGGCATGCTGGCCGGCGTGGCCCATGGCCGGGGCCTGCTGCCCGATGTGGACGAGCCCGTGGTGGCGCGTGTCGGTGGCATCGGCTTTGATACCGGCCACAACCGGCGCATCACCTGGCGGCATTTGTTTGAGCAGACCAGCGAGTGGGAAGGCACCAGCTTTGGCCTGCCCGACACCGTGGACCGCTACCGCACGGTTGCCCACGACCCCAAGCCGCCGCTGGGCAAGAAAGGCGACGCGCGACCCTTGCAAGAGCCTGGCAGCTACTGGGAATACAACGACGTGCGCATCAACCAGTTGTCCCTGGCACTGCTGCACTTGTTTGGCCGGCCGCTGCCCGAAGTTTTCAGTCAAGCGCTGATGCAGCCACTGGGTGCCAGCGGCGATTGGGCTTGGCGCGGTTACGACGACGCCTGGGTCGAACTCAAGGGCCAGCGTTTGCCGTCGGTGCCCGGCGGCTCGCATTGGGGCGCAGGTGTGGCCATCAGCGCGCGTGACCAGGCGCGGCTGGGCCAGTTGCTGCTGGCTGATGGTCAACATCAGGGCCAACATGAGGGCCATCAACTGCTGCCGGCCGCCTGGGTGCAACGCATGCGCCAGCCCTGTGCGCTGGCGCCGTTTTACGGCTGGCTGATGTGGCTCAATCCGCAGGGCCAGGCCTTCCCGGGAGCATCGGCCAGTGCCAGCCTGATGGTGGGCGCGGGTGGCAACTATGTCTGGATAGAGCCCGAGCGCGACGCCGTGATCGTGGTGCGCTGGCTGGACGTGGCGGCGGTGGCGCCCTTCATGCAGGCCGCCTACGCGGCGCTAGGCTAACGCTAAATGTCAGTGGCGAATTTGCCCGTCTCGGTGGCTGGCAAGTCAAAGCCGCAGTAGCCGGCCAGGATGTCCCAGGCCTCTTCGGCGGTTTCGACAAACCGGAACAGGTGCAGGTCAGCGGCGCCGATCATGCCGGTCTCTACCAGGTAGTCGAAATTGATCAGCTTTTCCCAGAATTCGCGCCCAAACAGCAGAATGGGGCGCTTGCGGCTCTTGCCGTTTTGCACCAGGGTCATGGTCTCAAACAGCTCGTCCAGCGTGCCAAAGCCACCCGGGAAACACACCAGTGCGATGCTGCGCATCAGGAAGTGCATCTTGCGCAGCGCGAAGTAGTGGAACTGGAAACACAGCTCGGGCGTGATGTAGGGGTTGGGTGCCTGTTCGTGCGGCAGCACGATGTTCAGGCCAATGCTTTTGCCACCCACGTCATGCGCGCCGCGGTTGCCCGCTTCCATGATGCCAGGGCCACCGCCCGTGACCACAAACAGCGGCGTGTCCAGGTCGCGTGAACGGCGCGTGGCAATGGCCGCAAAGCGCCGCGCTTCTTCGTAATAGCGGCTCATGGCCAGGCCGGTATGTGCGCGCGCAAGGTCTTGCGCATCACCACTGGCTTGGGCTGCGGACAAGGCCTTGGCGGCCACGTCTGGCGGCAGGATGCGTGCGCTGCCGAAGATCACGATGGTCGACTCGACACCCTGTTCACGTTGCACCATTTCTGGCTTGAGCAACTCAAGCTGCATGCGCACGGGCCGCAGTTCTTCGCGCAGCAAAAAAGTCGTGTCCGTGAAGGCCAGGCGGTAGGAACTTTCGCGGCCGGCGTAGAGCTCTGGCTCAGGCACGGCAGAGGCGTCTTCTTTGGCGCTGGGAAAGTTGCGTTCGGTCAGTGCGGCGTGTTTGGGTTTGTCCATGGCCGCTAGCTTAGAGCAAGCTTGGCTGGGCTTGAGGCGCACTGGCCAGCAGTTCTGCGCCGTCTACCTGGCCGGCCTGCCAGACCGCCAGAGCCTCGCGCCAGCGCTGCGCGGCTGGCTCGGCATGGCCCGCGCACGCATGGCAGCGCGCCGTCTCGGCCAGGACCAGGCCGTGCAGGAGTTCGGGGCAATCGCAGGCCGCGCATGCTTGCAGCGTCAGCTGCGCGTGGGCCAGCGCCTTGCTCCAGCGGCCAAGTTGGCGCAGGGCAGTGGTGCGGGCTAAATGCAAGCGCACGGCCAGCAACGAGGCTGGTGGGCTGGGAGCGTTCAGCAGCGCATGCGCGTCGGCCAGCGCTTGTTCGTTTAGCCCGGCAGCCACCTTGGCTTCGACGTGCAACACGGCGCTGTTGTGCCGGTGCAATTCGCCCTGGTCGGCCAGGCCGGCTTCCAGGTCGGCCACTTGTGCCATGTGCACCAGCGCGCCAGGCCCGTCACCTTGCAGCACACACACGCGGCCAAGCCACTTTTGCAAGGACGCGCCTTCGTGGTTGATGCCGCCCGTGAGGCGGGTGTGAATGGCGGCGGCTTGGGCGAAGACCTGCGCGGCTTCGTCGAAGAGGCCACCGGCCATGAGGCTGGCGCCCAGCGTGGTCATGACTGAACGCACACGGGGCGTTTCTTCACCATCCAAGGCGCGCTGGTCGAGCAGGACACGGCGCAAAAGCGCGGTCGCCTCGCGCGGGCGATGGTTGGCTGCCATGGCGTCGGCCATGCCCCGCTCCACCAGCGACAGCACCAGGTGCGGCCGCTGCGCACCCAGCGACGCCTGGGCCTGTGCGAAGGCCGGCGTGATGGCCTTGAGCGCAATTTCGTATTCACGAAAGTGGATGCCCGTGTTGGACAGCGAATACTGCGCCAACAAGGCGCGGTGGCTGGCCGCACCGAAGTGCTGCTGCGCCATGTCAACGGCTTCGTGCAGGTTGGCAAAAGCCTGGTCGCGGCGGCCGCACTTGGTGTCGACAAAAGCCTGGCTGGACAGGGCAGACAACAACAGGGCCTGCTGCGCCGGCTGGGCGGCGCGCAAGTCGCGCAGCAGCAGCGGCAGCAGCGGTTCAGAGATCGCCAATTCGCCTTGTGTGTTGGCCGCCTCGGCCAAGCGCCAACGGGTTTGCAGTGTCAAGGGGTGGGTGGGCCCCAGTTCGCGCGTGCACAGCGCCACCGCCTTGGGCAGCCATTCAAGACCGGCCTTGGTTTCGCTCAGCTCATTGAAGCTGGCGCCGATGAGCGCGCCCAGTTCTGCGGCCACGGCTGCCACTGCGGGCTGCGCGGCCAGGTCAGATTCGACGCGCTGCGCGGCCGCACGCAGCAGGTCTACCGCCAGCACTGCGCCGCCACTGCCGGCACGTGGCACGGCTTGTGTGAAGATGGATGCGATGAAATCTTTGACCTGCTCGGCGCGCGCCGTGGCGGCTTGCGCCACGGCGGCGTGCTGCCGTGCCTGGTTGCGCTGCCACAAGGCCACCAAAGTGCCAGCGCCCAGGGCCAGCACCACCAGCACCTGTGCGTAGGCACCGCCCGCTGCGGCCAGCAGCAGGGCCGCAGCGATGGCTGTCTCAAGCCTGTGCCGGCGCACCCAGCGCTGGGCCACATACAGGAGCGAGGGCGCACGTGCCAGCACCGGTTCACCGCGCAGGTGGCGCTGGACGTCGTCGGCCATGGCCTGCACCGTGGCATAACGCTCGTGTGGAGCTGACGCCATGGCGCAAGCCAGGATGGCGTCCAGGTCGCCGCGCAGGCGGCGCTGCAAGGTTGTGTCGGTGGTGCTGCGGCTGGCCAGCGGCTGCTCGGTGCGGTCTGCCGCAGCGGCCATGGCCAGCGCGCCCAGGCCCGCTTTGAAGCGGTAAGGGCGTTGGCCGGTGAGCAACTCAAAAGCCACCACGCCCAAGCTGTAGACGTCAGACGCGGTGCCCATGGCTTGGCCGCGTAGCTGCTCGGGCGAAGCGTAGTCGGGTGTCAAGGCACGTGCCGTGCTCTGCGTCAGTGCGGCCTCATCCGCAGGACTGTGGCTGTCGGCGTCCATCAGCTTGGCAATACCGAAGTCCAGCAGCCTCACCTGGCCTTCGTCGTTGACCAGGATGTTGGAAGGCTTGAGGTCACGGTGGATGACCAGGCGGCTGTGCGCATAGGCCACCGCGTCGGCCACTTGCAGCAGCAGCGCCAGCCGGGCCGCCACGTCCAGCGCACGCTGCTGGACGTAGGCATCGATGGCCAGGCCCTGGACGTATTCGATGGCCAGGTAAGGGCGACCCTGCGCGTCCAGCCCAGCGTCATACAGGCGCGCGATGTGGGGGTGCTGCAGCGTGGCCAGGATGTCGCGTTCACGGGCCATGCGCTGGGCCAGGTCAGGCACCCAGCTCAGGCGTGGCAGCTTGAGAGCCACGGCGCGCTTGAGTTGGCCGTCACTGCGCTGGGCCAGCCACACCGTGCCCATGCCACCATGGCCCAGTTCACGCAGCAGCTGGTAAGGCCCTACGCTGTCGCCGGCCAGTGGCCCGGGCTGCGTGCTTGCGGCGGGCACAGCAAGGCGGGGCAGGCTGCCGTAGAGGTCGGCACTTTCAGCCTTGGCGTGGGCTTGCAGCAGCTGGCGCAGCGTGTCTTTGTGGGCGGCATGCTCGGAGCCCAGGGCGTCCAGCCAAGCTTGCCTTTGCGCGGCAGGCTGGTCCAGCGCGTCGTCGAGCAAGCGCTCCAGGGCCGGCCATTGCTCATGGGCATGCAGCAGGTCGCGCACTTCAGTTCCGGGACGACTTCATGGGTGCAGTACGGACAGCATTGTGCAAAGTGGACATGGCCCGAGCAAAACGCCGATGAGCTTGGCTTGAGCCTGACGCTTCAGTCGCGCAGCGCGGCCACCAGCAGCATGCGCGCCTTTTCCCAGTCGCGCCGCACAGTGCGGCTGTTCAGACCCAGGGCGTGGCCAATCTCTTCGTCGCTCAGGCCACCAAAGTAGCGCATCTCCACCACCTGCGCCAGACGCGGTGACAGGCGGGCCAGTTCTGTAATGGCTTTGTCCACGTCGAAAATCTGGTCTTCGTTGTGCGACAGGTCGCCGCCGTTGGCGGTGTTCAGCGTCACGTGCACAGCGTCGCCACCGCGCCTGAGAGCCAGCCCCACGCGCGCTTGGTCAACGATGATCGAGCGCATGGCCGAAGCCGCGTAGGCCAGGAAGTGGCCCCTGTCTTCGACCTTCAGGCGTTGCGCGCCCACCAGTTTCATGTAGCACTCGTGCACCAGCACCGTGGTACCCAGCAGCGTGTCTTTGGCGTGTGGCGCCAGCCGGGCATGGGCTATGCGGCGCAAGTCGGGGTAGACAGCGGTCACCAAGTGGTCAATCGCAGCGCGGTCGCCCTCGCGCGCTTGCGCAATCCAAGTGGTGATGTCCCCCATGCGCTTTGCGCTCCGTACTGCCAGGCAATCGCTGCATCTTAACGAGCCGAGCGCCGGTGTCTGGAGCGGCCATCGCCGTCTTGCTGCGGGGTTGCTGCCTTGCACTGCTGGGCGCGGCGTGCTGCGTGGCATCAGATCCCCCTACTTTGGGGGCACCGTGTCCGGATTGCGGCTGCCGCCGCGTACCAGCAGCCAGCCATCCACCACGACAGGAGCCGTGTCCATGAAACCCATCCGCTTTCGTTTGTTTGCACCTTTGGTGATTTCGACTTTGCTGCTTTCTTCTTGGGGTAGTGCCTGGGCTGCCCCGGCCGGGCCGGGCCCGTTCAACACGGGCGTCAACGCCAGCGGCGCCCAGCTGGCCCAAGACGCTGTCGACCCGCATTACCAAATCATCGGCTCTGCGGTGTTTGGCCCCTCAGCATTCGCCAAGCGCACGGGTTCGCCCATCGACAACAACGCCTGGATCAATAACTCCACGGCGTCGACCTGGCTGGTGCCTGCCGTAGACTTCTTCTTCCCCGACCAGCCGGGCCTGACCGACAGCATCACCTACCGCACCGAGTTCGACCTCAGCGCCACCCCGGCGCCTGGCTGGCGGATCGATGGCCGCTGGGCGGCTGACGACAGCGGCTTGACGATCAAGCTCAACGGCGTTGCCGTGGCAGGCCTTGGCGTGGCGCAGGCCGACCAGTGGCGCAACTTCAGCATCGCCGGCGGCATCCTGCCGGGGCTGAACACGCTGGAGTTCACGACCTTCTCCACCCTCAGTCCCACGGGTCTGCGCGTTGAGATGTTGACCACGGCAGTGCCCGAGCCAGGGACCTGCGCGCTGTTGATCGCGGGCTTGATGGGTGTGGCCTTGAAGGCTCGCCGCCGTGGGGGTGCGCAATGAACGGCCTCCATCGTGCCGCCCCCTTGGTTGCGCAAACCTGGCTGGCGGTGCTGGCGCTTTTGCCTTGCGCCAGCCACGCGGCGGACTACAGCGTTTACGGCTCGGTCATTGCGGGCTCTTCCTTGCAATTCAACAACCAGCTGCCCGAAGGCGGCCCGGACGTCGGCAGTAGCTTCAGGTTCACCGACGAGCCACAGGCCCTGCAGCCCAATGCATTGCAAGTCGTTTCGACCGTCAGCAACGGCGGCATGGGCAAGTCCATGTTCCTGGGCTCCATCGGCAGCCTGAAGGCCTATGCGTTTGCGACGTTTCCTGACGGCGTCGGCCCGTTCAACTTTCCCCTCTTCAGCGGTCAGGCCAAAGGCGAGGCTGGCGGCGACTTTTTCGACCGGCTGACAGTGACCGGCGCAGGCCTGGCCGTGGGCACGCCGGTGAGCTACCGCCTGGACTTCAGCATTGACGGCACGCTGTCATCGCCGTCGTTCGAGCCGAGTTATCTGGCGACCTTTGCCCGGGCCACCGTCCGCCTGACCGACCTGGACCTGGGCCGAAGGGTCGAGTTCACGTGGCTGGCGGGTGCAAACGCACCTGGCCTGTACTCGCTGACCTTGGCCACCCAGGTGGGCAGCACCTTGCTGATCGAAGGTTCGCTGGCCGCCAGCGCCAAAGTCGACGCGTTTGCCAGGACCGGGCGCATTGCCGAGGCCGACTTCTACCACTCGGCGCTGTATTCGCTGGCGCCATCGGTGCTCGGTCTGAAC
>JANNEX010000775.1:0-3045 GCA_031379155.1 Rubrivivax sp. | reverse complement strand
ACCAACCTGATCGTCTTTTTGCGCCCCATCGTGCTGCGCGACGCCGACAGCGCCAACCGCTTGTCGCTGGACCGCTACGACCAGATTCGTGGCGAACAAAAGGCCAACCAGCCAGAGTCGAGCCTGGTGATGCCGATCAATGAGTCGCCGGTGTTGCCACCGTTGCGCCTGCCGCCCGGCGCCGCCAGCGCACCGGCCGTGCCGCCGCCGCTGTCGCCCTGAACTTGACTCATTTGCACCCCCACCATGGCCAACCGCCACCCCTTGCCCTACGCCTTTGCCAAGGCCAACAACCTGCTGCTCGAAGACGACGGCGAACAGTTGCGCCTGTGGGCGGCAGAGACCACGTCGTTCGCCGCGCTGTCTGAAGTGACGCGCCTCTTTGACGTCGCCAGCTTCGAGCGTGAAGCCAGCAGCACGCTGGGCCAGCGCATCGCGTCGGCCTACGCCGGCGGCGAAAGCAGCGCGGCCGCCGTCATCGGCGAAGTCGAAAGTGGTGTCGACCTGAGCCGCATGATGCAAGAGCTGCCTGCCGTGGAAGACCTGCTGGAAGCGGCCGATGACGCACCCATCATCCGCATGCTCAACGCGCTGCTCACGCAAGCCGCCAAAGACGGCGCCAGCGACATCCACATCGAACCCTATGAGCGCAGCAGCGCGGTGCGCTTTCGGGTTGACGGCACGCTGCGTGAAGTGGTGCAGCCCAACAAGGCTTTGCACGCCGCGCTGATCAGCCGCTTGAAGATCATGGCCGAGCTGGACATCGCAGAAAAGCGCCTGCCGCAAGACGGCCGCATCAGCCTGCGCATTGGCGGCCGCGCGATTGACGTGCGTGTCAGCACCTTGCCCAGCGCGCACGGCGAACGTGCCGTGCTGCGTTTGCTGGACAAGACCGAATCGCGCTTCACGCTGGAAGGTCTGGGCATGGACGGCGACGTGCTCAAAGCCTTCTCAAAACTCATCCAACAGCCGCACGGCATCGTGCTGGTGACGGGGCCCACGGGTTCGGGCAAGACGACCACGCTATACGCCAGCCTGGGCCGCGTGGACACCGCCACCACCAATGTGCTGACGGTGGAAGACCCGATCGAGTACGAGCTGCCGGGGCTGGGACAAACGCAGGTCAACCCTAAGATAGACCTGACGTTTGCCAAAGCGCTGCGTGCCATCCTGCGCCAGGACCCCGACGTCATCATGATCGGCGAAATCCGCGATTTCGAGACCGCGCAGATCGCCATCCAAGCCAGCCTAACCGGCCACCTGGTGCTGGCCACCGTGCACACCAACGACGCCGTGAGCAGCGTCACGCGCCTGATTGACATGGGCGTCGAGCCCTTCTTGTTGAGCAGCAGTTTGCTCGGCGTGCTGGCGCAACGATTGGTGCGCAAGCTGTGCCCACAATGCAAGACGCAAGATGCCCAGCACCGCTGGCACGCCGTGGGTTGCGGCCACTGCAGCGGCACCGGCTACAAGGGCCGCACGGGGGTCTATGAGCTGATGGTGGCCGACGACAAGTTGCGTTCGATGATCCACAACCGCGCTGCGGAAAGCCAGATCTTCGTGGCCGCGGAAGCGGCTGGCTTGAGGCCCATGCGCGAAGACGGGCAACGCTTGGTGGATTCGGGTGTCACATCACTTGAAGAAGTGGTTCGCGTGACGCGAGACTAGGCATCAAGCGCAGCATGCCCGCCTACCGATTCGAAGCGCTGGACAACAACGGCAAGGCCTCTACCGGCCTGCTCGAAGCCGACAACGCCAAAGCCGCGCGCGCGCAACTGCGCACGCGCGAACTGGTGCCGCTGGCCGTGACGCCAGTGACAGCCGCCACCACCGACGGCAGCGCACCGAAGTTCACGCGCCGGGTGTTTTCCACCACCGGCCGGGCGGTGTGGACGCGCCAGTTGGCCGGCCTGGTGGGCGCAGGCCTGCCGCTGGAACGTGCGCTGACGGCACTGGCGGATGAGAGCGAAAGTGATCGCCAGCGCGAACTGGTGTCGCACCTGAAAAGCGAAGTCAACGCCGGCAGCAGTTTTGCGCGCGCGCTGGCCACCGCACCGCGCGAATTTGACGAGGTCTACCGCGCGGTGGTGGCTGCCGGTGAACAAAGCGGCGCCTTGGGCCCCGTGCTGGAGCGTTTGGCCGACGACCAGGAACAGCAGCAGGAACTGCGCACCAAGGTGCTGGGCGCCATGCTCTACCCGGCCATCGTGTCCAGCGTGGCGCTGGTCATCGTCATCGTGCTGGTGACCTGGGTGGTGCCGCAGATTGCCAACACCTTCGCCAGTTCCAAACGCGCACTGCCTTTGTTGACCACCCTCATGTTGGGCGTTAGCGCTTTTGTCCGGCAGTGGGGCTGGGCGGTGGCCTTGTTGGCCATTGGCGGTGGTATTTTGTTTTCGCTGGCGCGCCGCGCAGAGGTCTTTCGGCTGCGCAGCGACGCTGCCCTGCTGCAAGTGCCACTCTTCGGCCGCCTGGCGCGTGGCTACAACGCCGCGCGTTTTGGCAACACCCTGGCCATGTTGGCAGGCGCGGGCGTGCCCATCCTCAAAGCCTTGCAGGCGGCGGCAGAAACCCTGGGCAACCGCGCCATGCGCAACGACGCGCTGGACGCCCTGGCGCAGGTGCGCGAAGGCGCGCCACTGGCATCGGCGCTGGCAGGCAAGAAGCGCTTTCCCGGCCTGCTGGCCATGTTTGCGCGCCTGGGTGAGCAGACCGGCCAGTTGCCCTTGATGCTGCAACGGGCGTCCACACAGCTATCGGCCGAGGTGCAGCGCCGCGCCATGGGCGCGGCCACCATCCTGGAGCCGCTGCTCATCGTGGGCATGGGCATCGTGGTGGTGCTGATCATGCTGGCCGTGCTGCTGCCCATCATCCAGCTCAACACCTGGGTGCGCTGATGCTGCAGCGCTCACTGGGCCGCAGCGGCCTGAGCGTCAGTGCGCTGGGCTTTGGCGCCATGCACTTTGACGCTGTCGACGACGAGGCCGAGGTCGGGCGGCTGCTGAATGGCGTGCTTGACTTGGGCGTCACCCTCATCGACACCGC
>JANNEX010000186.1:0-21496 GCA_031379155.1 Rubrivivax sp. | reverse complement strand
GGGCCTGGTCTATGGCCGCGCGGTGATGTTTTTTGAAGACGGCCGGCAACGCGACTTCGACCATTGGCATGAGTACGAAGCACTGCCTGAAGGCCATATCTTTGAGGCGCTCTTTGCCTGTTCCTGCTTCATCTGCATGAGTACCGCGCTGCTGCGGCGTGACCTGGTGGAACGTGCCGGCGCTATGCCGCCCTGGCTCCGCGTGGCGCCAGACTATTTCCTGTTTCTGGAGCTTGCCCACACGCATCAAGCGCGCGCCGTGCAGGCACCGGTGTGCTTGTACCGCGTGCATGCCGGCGGCATGACGGCGGCCAGCATGACGGCTATCCAGCGTGAAGCGCTGCTGCTCATCGAGCGCTGGCGCAGCGCGCTGCCGGATGTGCTGGTGCGCGAACGCACGCGCGTGCACCACACTGTGCTGGCCAGCATTGACATGCGCAGCTGCGAGTCGTTCTTCGCGGGCTGCAAGCGGCTGCTGAGCCAGGGTTCGCCGGCCTTCCTGCTGTCGCGCCCCTTTGCCCGCGCGGCGCGCAGCGTGCGGCGCCGGCTGCAGCGGCCTTACTGGGTGCAGGACCTGCGCCGCAGCGGCAGCGTCCTTGCCAGCGGTGCTCAGGCTGCACAGCCGTTGATGGACGCGGCCACCCCATCACACAAAAACCCCTGGCTGCCACGCGCCCGTGTGCTGGGCGCCGATGTCAGTGTGTGCAGCTTCAGGCAAGCACGAGACACGCTGGCTGCGATGGTTGAACAGCGCCACGGTGGCTACATCAGTTGCGCGAATGCTTTTTCCGTCACGCTGGCGCAGCAAGACCGCGCGCTGCACCAGGTGCTGCAGGAAGCCAGCGTCGTCACGGCAGACGGCATGCCCGTGGTCTGGGCCCTGCGCGCGCTGGGCCACGCCGCTGAACGTGTGCACAACGACGACCTCTTTCTGGCCTGCTGCGCGCGCTTCCCCGGCTGGCGCCACTTCTTGCTGGGCGGGCGGCTGGGCCAGCCCGAAGCGGTGGCCGCCGAGATGCGCCGCCGCTTCCCCGGCATCACCGTGGTAGGCGGCTGCGCCACGCCAACGCGCCCCATTCCCGAGGCTGATCAAATGGCCATCCTGGCGCAGATCCAAGCGGCCAAACCCAGCCTCGTCTGGGTCGGCATGGGCACCCCGGCGCAAGACCACTGGATGCACGGTGCGCGCACGCTGGGCCTGCCGCTGGTGGGTGTGGGCAGTCTCTTCGATTTGCTGTCGGGCCGCACCCGCGCCACGCCGCACTGGGCCAAGCGCCTTGGGCTGCAGTGGCTCTTTCGCCTGTCGCAGGAACCGCGCCGCCTGGCCGGGCGGTATGCCCGCCACAACACGCAGTTTGCGCTGGGCTTTGCGCGCCAGTGGCTGCAGGAAAAGACGCGCAAGACCTGACATGACCGCCTCAGTGCCCGCCGCATCCGCCTTCGACCTCTCGGTTGTCATCGTCACCTTCAACGCCGAACGTTTTGTCGGCGCCTGCCTGGACGCCTTGCACCGTGAGACCGCAGGCCTAACCGTTGAAGTGTTTGTGGTTGACAACGGATCGACTGACACCACCGTGGCCCTGTTGCGTGAACGATACCCGTGGGTGCAACTGCTGGAGACTGGCCTGAATCACGGCTTTTCCGCTGGCAACAACCTGGCGTTGCCATGCTGCACCGGCGCCAGCGTCTTGCTGCTCAACCCCGACACCGTGGTGCAGCCCGGCGCGCTGCGCGGCCTGCTGGCAGATCTGCAAGCGCATCCACAAACCGGTGCTGTGGGCCCGCGGCTGCGTCTGGGCGACGGCAGCACGCAGCCCGAATGTGCGCGCTACCTGCCGACGGTGCGCAACCTGTGGCCATGGCTTTTGTTGCTGGACAAGTTGGCCAGCCGTTTGCCGCTGACGACCTTTGCACAGCAGGCGAATCAGAACCCGCTACACAACCCGCCGCATCACCCCCCACCCCCGCGCTGGTTCGACGGTTTCAACCTGCTGCGCTGGCGGCGCGACCACAGCTGCGCCGTGCAAAGCCTGTGCGGCGCCTGCATGCTGCTGCGGCGAGAAGTGATTGAACAGATCGGCCTGCTCGACGAAGCCTCGCCGATGTACCTGGACGACATCGACTACTGCCGCCGCTTGCTCGACAAAGGCTGGCAGTTGCGCTACGTCAGCAGCAGCGACGTCACACACTTCTGGCAGCAGAGCACCCAGCCGCGCCGCGCTGGCGACCAGTTTGCGCTGGTCTGCCATTCGATCTGGCTCTACCTGCGCAAACATGAAGGGCCCGCTGCGGCGCGCTGGTTTGTGGCGATGGCGTTGGCTGCCGCCACGGTGCGTGCGCCGCTGGCGCTGCTGGGCGCCGCGCTGCCTGGGCCGGGCCAGGCCAATCGGCGGCGGCGCGCGCACATCGCGCTCAGCATGGGTCGCTGGGCGTTGCGCCACCCCAAGCGGCCGCCGCGTTTTGGCTTTGCGGGTGAAGCTGCCGACAAGCAGAATTCACGCTCAGGCCTGGCCCCGCCATGAGAGTCCTGCACGTCTACAACAAACACCGTGGCGGCGGCGGTGCGAACATCGCTACGCAAGCGTCGATTGATTTGCTGCGCGGCGCCGGCCTGCAAGTCGAGGTTCTCGCCCGCAGCGGCAACGACCTGCCGGCAGGGCTGCGCGGCCGCATGCAGGCCGGCATCGGCGTGGTCTGGGGGCGTGAATCGGTGCGCGACTTCGGCCGCCTGATCGACGGCTTCAAACCCGACCTGGTGCACGCACACGAGCTGTACCCGCTGGTCTCACCCTGGATCGTTCCTGAGTGCGCGCGCCGCGGCGTGCCGGTCGTGATGAGCTGTGTCGACTTCCGCCTGACCTGCCCCAACATGACCCACTGGCGCGCCGGCGCGCTGTGCACGCGCTGCCTCGGCGGGCGCGAGTACCACGCCGTGCTGAACAATTGCCGAGGCAGCATGGCCGAAAGCACGATGTCGGCCTTCTACACGGCACAGGTCCGCAGGCAGGGCCTGTACCGGCATCACGTGACACGCTTCATCGCTGCTTCGGACTTTGCACGACGCTGGTTGGTGGAGCACGCCGGTATCGACAGCCGATCGATCGAGACCATCGCGCCGCCAGTCTGCGTCCCGCTTACCGCCGCACCGGCCGGTGTTGGCAGTTATGTGGCGTATGCGGGCCGCTTCGTGCCGGAAAAGGGCCTCGACGTTTTTGCGGCTGCGGCCACCGCAACCGGGTTGCCGTTCCGCATGTCGCGCAACGTCGCCAGCCAAGCCACCATGACGCCGCCGCCCGGGCCCGAGGTGGTGCTAACGTCCAACCTGGCTGACCTGACCGACTTCTACCGCGGCGCGCGGCTGCTGGTGGTGCCCAGCCACTGGTTCGAGACCTTTGGTCTCGTGGGCGCTGAAGCGATGAGCCACGGCCTGCCGGTCATCGGCTCCAGGCTGGGTGCCATTGAAGAGTTGATCGACGACGGCGTCAACGGACTGCTCTTCGAACCCGGCAACGCCGCTGACCTGGCCGACAAGGTACAGCGCCTGTGGCAAGACCCTGCCCTGTGCCAGCGCCTGGGCCAAGCGGCGCGCGCCAAGGCCACCTTGCTGTGGCGGCCGGACCGGCACCTGGCCCGGCTGCTGGCGCTTTACGACGGCGTGTTGGCCACTGCTGCTGCGTCCAGCAAGTCCGCCTGATCCACTGGCGCTGCACCCAGCGCCTGGCGCAGCGCATGGACCACCGTGCAGGCGTCGTGCAGGCTCATCGCCGCGCCAATCGGCAGCGTGAAGATGCTCGCTGCCGCTGCTTCGGTGTGCGGCAAAACCCGGCCCTGCGCCAGCGCGGCATAACGCGGCATGCGGTGCAGCGCTGCGTAATGCAGGCTCGCGCCTATGCCTTGCGCACGCAGTACGGCCAGCAGTGCATCACGCTCGTGGGCGCGATCAGCTGGCAGGCGCACGGTGTACAGGTGCCGCGCATGGCCGGCAGCGTCAATGCCGGCTTGCAGCGTCAGGTTGAGGCCAGCCAGGCCGCGCCGGTAGAGCGCCGCAATGCGGCTGCGCGTGGCCGCAAATTCGGCCTGGCGGCGCAGCTGCACACGGCCGATGGCGGCCTGCAAATCGGTGAAATTGGCCTTCAAGCCGAGCTCTGCAATGCGCGGCGGCACCAAGGCCGACGTCGGGTTGGCGTAGCGCTGCCAGGCGTCGCTGTGCTGGCCGTGCAGGCGCAGCGACCGCAGGCGCCGCGCCAGGTCTGCGTCGGCCAACGCCACCGCGCCGCCGTCGCCAGTGGACAGCACCTTGTTGGCGTAGAAGCTGAAGCAGCTGAGATGGCCTGACGCGCCCACGGCGCGGCCGTCGGGTAGGGTGGCACCCAGCGCATGTGCTGCGTCTTCCACCACCAGCGTCGGCGCCGGTACCGCTTGGCGCAGCGCCGCCACGTCGAGCCCCAGGCCGCCAAAGTGCACCGGCAGCACGACGCACGTGCGCGGGCTCAGCGCCGCGGCCACGGTGGCAGGGCTGATGCCCAAAGTCAGCGGGTCGATGTCGGCAAACACCGGCGTCGCACCCACATACAGCGCGGCGTTGGCGGTGCTGCACCAGGTCAGGCTCGGCACGATGACCTCGTCGCCCGGCCCCACGCCCAGCGCCAACAGGCTCAGGTGCAGCGCCGACGTGCAGGAGTTGGTGCTGACCACAAAAGGCACACCCAGGTGCGCCGCCAGTTCGGCTTCAAAAGCCAGCGTCTCGGGACCCATGCCGACCCAGCCGCTGCGCATGACACGCGCCACGGCGTTGATTTCGGCGTCAGAGAAATTCGGCCTCCCGAAAGGGATGTCGTGCATGCTGGGCCCTCAGGGCTTGGCGCCGTCCAGCCGCTGCAACAACTGATCCATGTAGGCAATGGTCCGCTTCAAGCCCTCGTCCAGCGCCACTGACGGCGTCCAGCCCAGTTGCTCTTGGGCGCGGCTGATGTCAGGCCGGCGCTGGCGCGGGTCGTCGGACGGCAGGGGTTTGAAGACGAGTGTTGAACGCGCGCCCGTGAGTTCAATCACCCGCTGCGCCAGTTGCAGCATGCTCATCTCCACCGGGTTGCCCAGGTTCACCGGGCCGGTGACTTCGTCGGCTGAATTCATCAGCCGCACCAGGCCTTCAATGAGGTCGCTGACATAACAGAACGAGCGTGTCTGGCGGCCTTCACCGAAGATGGTGATGGGCTGGCCCCGCAGCGCCTGCACGACAAAGTTGGAGACCACACGCCCGTCGTTGGGGTGCATGCGCGGGCCGTAGGTGTTGAAGATGCGCGCCACCTTGATGCGCAGTTGGTGCTGGCGCCAGTAGTCGAAAAACAGCGTCTCGGCGCAGCGTTTGCCTTCGTCGTAACACGAGCGGTCGCCGATGGGGTTGACGTGGCCCCAGTAGTCTTCGCGCTGCGGGTGCATGGCCGGATCACCGTAGACCTCGCTGGTGCTGGCTTGCAAGATGCTGGCCTTCACGCGTTTGGCCAGGCCCAGCATGTTGATGGCGCCGTGCACGCTGGTCTTGGTGGTTTGCACCGGGTCGTGCTGGTAGTGAATGGGCGACGCCGGGCAGGCCAGGTTGTAGATCTGGTCGACCTCGACATACAAGGGGAAGGTCACGTCGTGGCGCATCAGCTCAAAGCGCGGGTGGCCCAGCAGGGCTTGCACGTTGTCGCGCGTGCCTGTAAAGAAGTTGTCGACACACAGCACGTCATGCCCGTCGTTGATCAGCCGCTCGCACAAATGCGAGCCCAAAAAGCCGGCGCCGCCGGTGACCATGACCCTCTTCCTAAGTGCGTAGTTAGCCATATGGATGTTTGTCGCCCTGCGCGGTTTGCTTGCCTTCATTGTGCGGCCTGTGTGGCGCAGCAAGAGCCGGGTCGGGCAGCGAAAACCCGGCCGGAGCGAGACTTGTTTCGCCCACCTTGCGTGCCAGCGTAAGTGCCTGCGACATCAGTGCGCCGCGAACCGGGTATCGTGGCTTGCAGAGCACCGAACTTGCATGCCGGCCTGTCGCTGGCACCTGAGGAATGAACAGACGCATGGCTTCATTGGCAGCTGCATTTGAGCGCACCGTGCACCAACATGGCGGCCGCCTGGCGGTGGCCGACGGCGATGGTGGTGCGCTGGACTGGCGCAGCTGGCACGCGCTGGTGGCGCGTACCAGCACCTGGCTGGGCACGCTGGGGCTGCGCCAGGGCCAGCGCTTGGGCATCGTGGCGCTCAACTCGCCACACTTCGCTGCGCTGATGCAAGCGGGCTTCCGCGCAGGCTTGGTGTCGGTGCCCATCAACCACCGCCTGGCGCCCGCAGAGATCGCGGCCATCCTGACGCAAGCCCAGTGCCACTGCTGGCTCTTGGACGCGGAGTTTGAAGCCCTGGCTTGCGCGCCCGAATTGGCGCCTTGGCAAGCGCGCTGCGTGCACCTGAACGCGCTGCCGTGGCCAGCAGCCGTGGCGGCGCTGGCGCCAGCGCCGGCCGTGCGCGTGCAACCCGAGCAAGATGCGCTGCTGCTCTTCACCGGCGGCACCTCGGGCCGCGCCAAGGGAGTGCCGCTGACGCATGCGCAAATTCTGGCCAACATGCTGCAAGTGGGCAGCGTGCTGGCGCCGCGCCCTGAAGACGTGGTGCTGCACGTGGCACCCATGTTTCATTCGGCCGAACTCGTGTTGGCAGGCTATGCACTGCACGGCGCTGCGCAGGCCTACCTGCCGCGCTTCACGCCGCAGGCTTTTGTGGCTGCGGTGCACAAGCACCAAGTCACGGTGACGCTGCTGGTACCCACCATGCTGGTCATGCTGCTGCGCTCCGGCTTGCTCAACCCCGGTGAGCTGGGCAGCCTGCGCTGTGTCATCTACGGCGCATCACCCCTGCCAAGCGAGATGATTGCACTGGCCGCGCAGCTCTTGCCCGGCGTGGCCTTGGCGCAAGGCTATGGCCTCACAGAAACCGCGCCTTTGCTGACCATCCTGGACTCAGAAACGCACCGGCTCGCGCTGCTGGGCGAGCACCCGGAACGCCTGGCTTCTTGCGGCCGCGCGCTGCCATCGGTGGAGCTGCGCATCGTTGACGACGCGGGCCAGGAATTGCCGCCGGGCGAGGTGGGCGAGATCGTGGTGCGCGGCCCCAACGTGGCTTCAGGTTATCTCGATGATGAGCAAGCCAGCGCCCAGGCCTGGCGCCACGGCGCCTTTGCCACCGGCGATGTCGGCCGCATCGACGACGAAGGCTTTGTCTTCTTGCTGGACCGGCGCAAAGACGTGGTCATCACCGGCGGTGAAAACGTCTACTCGGTCGAGGTCGAAGCCGTGCTGCTGCAACACCCGGCGGTGGCCGAAGCCGCCGTCATCGGCGTGCCCGACGCCGTGTATGGCGAGGCCGTGCACGCCGTGGTGGTGCTGCACGCTAACACCTCAACGGATGCGGCGAGCTTGCAAGCTTTTTGCCGCGGCCACATCGGCGGCTACAAGATCCCGCGCAGCTTCAGCTTTGTGGGCAGCCTGCCACGTTCGGCCCTGGGCAAGGTCATGAAGTCCACACTGCGGCGCCAGCACACGCCATGACGCCCGCCCACAGCCGCCTGCTGGCCTTTGGCTCGGCATTCCCCGAGCGGGTGCTGAGCAACCGAGAGTTGGCGCTGCGTGTGCACACCAGCGACGCCTGGATTCGCGAGCGCACCGGCATTGAAGAGCGCCGCCAACTCGCCGACGGACAGAACAACAGCGACCTTGCGGTGGCGGCGGCGCAAGTGGCCATCACACGCAGCGGCATGGCGCCTGGCCAGATTGATCTGGTGCTGGCCTGCACCAACACGCCCGACCGCTGGCTGCCGTCGCTGGGCTCGGTGGTGCAGGCGCGCCTGGGCCTGCGAGCGGGCGTGCCGGCCTACGACATCGTCACCGCCTGCGCCGGCTGGCTGGCCGGCCTGCAAACCGCCGACGCCCTGGTACGCAGCGGCCACCATCGCCACGTGCTGGTCATAGGCAGCGAGGCGCTGACACGCTTCGTCGATTGGAGCGACCGCAACACCTGCATCCTGTTTGGCGACGGTGCCGGCGCCACCATCGTAGGGCCTGCACAAGCCGGCGACGGCGGGCGGCTCATCGACGTGCGTTTGCACAGCGACGGCCAGCACGGCGACATCATGCAGTTGCCCGCCGGTGGCACCGCCATGCCCACCACGCCAGAGGCCGCCGCCAAGCGGCTGAACTGCATCCACATGGACGGGCGCGAGGTCTTTGCGCGCGCCGTGCGCGCCATGGTCGATGTGTCTCACGAGGTGCTGAGCTTGAACGGTTTCAAGCTCAGCGACGTGGACTGGTTTGTGCCCCACCAGGCCAACTTGCGCATCATCCAGGCGGTGGCGCAGCGCCTGGGCATGCCTGAGTCACAGGTGGCCACCAATGTGCAAAAGTACGGCAACACGTCCACCGCCACCATCCCCACGTGCTTGGATGAATACATCCAAGACGGACGCATTCGCAGGGGCCAGTTGGTGCTGATGACTGCCTTTGGCGGCGGCCTGACTTGGGCTTCGGGCTTGATGCGCTGGTGATAGTGGGCTCTTTTCGCGGCTTTGCTCGCGCCGCAGCTTCGGAAAATGAAGTTTTCGAAGGAGCCCTCGATGACATCAACCCGCTTGCGCACTGCCGCCGCGCTCTGTGCCGGTCTGTGGTGCAGCCTGGCGGCGCGCGCCGAAGTAAACCTGCTGGTCAATGGCAGCTTCGAACGCCCCGCAGCTTGTGAGCGCAACTGCATGGTGGCCGGCGGATCGGCGGCCATCGACGGCTGGACCACTTTCTTGAGTGGCGTCGAGTACGTCGCCACGCGGGGCTATGGCACCGGCGCAGCGCCCGACGGCGAGATGGCCGTGGATCTGGCCAACTTCGTCTACCCGCAGGGTGGCGGCATTCAACAGTCCTTCGCCACCACGGCGGGCGGCGCCTACCGACTGAGCTTTTGGACCGGCAACGCCCTCTTCGATGGCCGTGACGGCACCGGCACAGTGCGTGTACAGGTGGCTGGCGTCGACACGATCTTCGACACACCCCGGGTCAGCGCCATTCAAGGCCTGTGGCAGCAACACACATTCAACTTCCTGGCCACTTCAGCGCTCACCGAACTGCGCTTTTCCAACACCCAAGACCCGTTGCTGCATTACGCGCTGATCGACGATGTGTGGGTAGCGCCAGTGCCAGAGCAGCCGACCGCGTGGCTGATCTTGTGTGGATTGGCTCTGCTGGCCCAACGCCGCAGTCGTCAGCGCGCCGCCTGACTGGGCCCGGCCGGGCCACCCCCCGAAGCCGGTGGGGGTGAACCGTCAAAAATCTGCTAGAGCGTGGCGCGCCCGGGTACAGTTGCGGCGCACATTGCGGCGCAAAAAAAACAGGGCAGCCATCGGCTGTTGAACGGATGGGCCGCAAACGGTGCGATCGATCTTTCGCTCTTTCGCTGTTTGCCTGGAGGTAAGCGTCCCATGATCACACCTGTCCGCCCCCATTCGAGTGCGCTGCGTTGGCCGCTGGCCATGCTTGCGGCCTTGGCCATGACACTGCCCGCTCAGGCGGTCGGGCTGTCATATTCCTTCGCCGGGGTAACTGGCGCAGGAACATTGCTTGATTTCGGCGGTGGCCCGGTCGCTGCGACAGGGGTCGCGTTCACGGTCGTGGGCAGCACCAGCGATGTCGACCTGTCCTCGGTGGGTGACGGCTTCGGGCTGTTCGCCGCCACGTCTACCTACAGCTTCGCGGGCTTTGGCACATTCACCACC
The DNA here is from genome assembly GCA_031379155.1 of Rubrivivax sp. Taxonomy (GTDB): domain Bacteria; phylum Pseudomonadota; class Gammaproteobacteria; order Burkholderiales; family Burkholderiaceae_C; genus Rubrivivax. The sequence continues at coordinate 11,709 of JANNEX010000186.1, read as the reverse complement.
GACGCTGGCACTGACCGCTATTTTCAGAACTGCTACGGGCCTGGCGCCATCACCTGCGTGGGCCTGTTCGACCCTGCCGGCAGCGCCGGCTTCCTGCTCGGCTTCACACCCATCGCGGGCGATCCCGATAGCGGCATGGTCATAGGCACACCGTCGGGCGCTTTCCTAGTGGGCTCCACGGCGCACTATCTGGCCAACGCTGCCGGCCAGCAGATCTACTGGAACGCTGGTGCCTTTTCAGACATGTCGATTCAAGCCGTGCCTGAGCCCGGCATGTTCTTCATGTTTGGGCTGGGCCTGGCCGCACTCGTTGTGCGGCGGCGCGCGCGCGCCTGATCATCACCGTCACCAGCGGTGTGGTAGACAGCCGCCACACCATGGCGCGGTTGGGCACCGACAGCCACAGCGGCAGTGGCCGCAACACATCCACAAACAGCACCACGCGGTGCGCGTCGGTGCCGTTCCAGGCTTCGTGCGAGTGGCTGTCATCAAAGACCAGGCTGCTGCCCTCGGCCCAGTGGCGCGTTTGACCGGCGACACGGATGCCGCTGGCCTGGGCCGGCGCAGGAATCAGCAAGCCCAGGTGATAACGCAGCACTCCCTTGTAGGGGCCGCGGTGCTCGGGCAAGTGCTTGTGCGGCGCCAAGATCGAAAACATCGCCGACTTCATGCCAGGAATCTGCCGCAGCAACTGCGCGGTGGCCGGGCAGCGCGCGCAGTTGGCGGGCACGGCTCGCCCATAGGCATGAAAGATCAGCGACTTCCATTCCTCGCCCTGGGTCAGCACTTCTTGGTCGGGAGACAGATCTTGCAGATTGGGAATCTGTTCGCGGCGCAGCAGCACGGCGTCAAGCTCGGCGCGGATGAGCTCAAAGCCTGCCTCTATCTTGGCCACCCAGGCAAAGTCGGCGGTGTCGAAGAACACCTGCCTGCCCTGTGCCGTGCAGTGGGTGATGAGCAGTTCCATCGCGGCTCGCAGCATGTCTACCTAGTCCTGCACGAGAAAGATTGAAATTTGCCTGAGCGAGCCCGCGCAACTGACATGGGCTAAGTTTAGCCGTTAGCCATCGGCGGTGGCGTGCCCCTGCCAATGCCCCGGTACTCGAAGCCTGCGGCGCGCACCACGGCCGGCTCGTAGAGGTTGCGCCCATCAAAGATCAGGGCTTGCCGCATCAAGCCGCGCATGTGCGCAAAGTCAGGGCTGCGAAATTCCTTCCACTCGGTGACGATGGCCAGCGCGTCGGCACCGGCCAAGGCATTCATCGCCCGTGGCGCGTAGTCCAAGCGCTCGTGCTCGCCCAGGACACGCCGCGCTTCGTCGGCCGCCACCGGGTCGTAGACGCTGAGCGCCGCGCCGCGTTGCAACAACTCGCGCACCAGCAGCAGGCTGGGCGCTTCACGCACATCGTCGGTGTCGGGCTTGAAGGCCAGGCCCCAAATGGCAAAGCGCAGGCCGCGCAGGTCAGGCCCAAATCTGGCCACGATGCGCTTGCCGAGCAGCTGCTTTTGCCCATCGTTGATGGCTTGCACGGCACGCAGCAGCTTCATCTCGTGGCCGGCCATGTCGGCCGTCTGCACCAGCGCTTTCACGTCTTTGGGAAAGCAGGCGCCACCGTAGCCGCAGCCTGCGTAGATGAAGTGGCGGCCAATGCGTTCGTCAGCGCCAATGCCACGGCGCACGGCATCGATGTCTGCGCCCAGGGCTTCGGCCAGCAGCGCCAGTTCGTTCATGAAACTGATGCGTGTGGCCAGCATGGCATTGGCCGCGTATTTGGCAAGTTCGGCCGACGCCACGTCCATGACCAGCACACGCTCGTGGTTGCGGCCAAAGGGGCTGTACAGCTGGCGCAATAGCTGCGTCGCAGCCTCATCGTCAGAGCCCACGATGATGCGGTCGGGGCGTGTGAAGTCGGCAATGGCGTCGCCTTCCTTGAGAAACTCGGGGTTGGAGACGACCTTGAAGCCCAGCGTCGAGTGGCGCGCGTCCAGCGCTTGCTGAATGACCTTCCGCACGTGCTGTGCCGTGCCAACCGGAACCGTGCTCTTGTTGACCACCACACAGTCGCCCTGCATGTGCTCGCCAATGGCACGTGCCGCCGCCAGCACGTGGCGCAAGTCGGCAGAGCCGTCTTCTCCCTCCGGTGTGCCCACGGCAATGAATATCAAAGTCGCAAAGCCGCTGCCTTGTGCCACATCGGTGCTGAACTGGAGCCGGCCAGCTTGCACATTGCGCTTGATCACGCTGTCCAGGCCCGGCTCGAAGATGGGAATGTGGCCAGCACGCAGGCGCATGATCTTGTCCACATCGGTGTCGACGCAAAGCACGTCGTTGCCCACGTCGGCCAGGCAGGCGCCGGTGACCAGTCCGACATAGCCGCTGCCCATGATGGTGAGCTTCATGGCTGAGTGGCTTGCGTGGCTTGTCTGGCTTGGGTCTTGAACCCACAAGCCTTGCCGGCGCTGTGCTTGGAACTGCCTCTTCCGTCCCCTGGGTATTGCATGCTGCTGCCGACTCTTTGCTGCCTGAAGCGAAGCATGTTAGCGGTCATTTTTCTGGCTCGTTGTGGCCTTGTGCGCGGCGTGTGGGTGTCAGCCACTTTCGCCGATCATTCCTGCCGGCCCGTGCGCAAGCTTGCCCCGCGTAACAGCGCAAACGCCGCCGGCACCACCAGCAGCGACAGCAGCGGCGCGCTCAGCATGCCGCCCAGCATGGGTGCGGCGATGCGGCTCATGACCTCGCTGCCGGTGCCGCTGCCCCACACGATGGGCAGCAGGCCGGCCAGCACCACGGCCACGGTCATGGCTTTGGGGCGCACACGTTGCACCGCACCTTCTTGAATCGCGTCATTCAGCAAGCCAGAGCTGAGTGTTTGACCCTGGGCCAGCCGCGCTTGCAAGGCCTGCTTCAGGTACAGCAGCATGACGACGCCAAACTCTGCGGCCACACCGGCCAGCGCGATGAAGCCGACCCCCGTGGCCACCGACAAGTGGTAGCCCATGGCCCACAAGAACCACACGCCACCGGTCAGTGCGAAGGGCAGCGTGACCATGATCAGCAGCGCTTCATCGACGCGGCCAAAGCTCAAAAACAGCAACACAAAGATGATGAACAACGTCGCTGGCACCACCAGCTTCAAGCGTGCGTTGGCGCGTTCCAGGTATTCAAACTGGCCCGCGTAGGCAATGCTGACGCCGCTCTCCATGACAACTGACTTGGCCACCACCGCGCGCAGCTCGCTCACCACGGCGGATAGGTCACGCCCGCGCACGTCCACATACACCCAACCTGTTGAGCGCGCGTTTTCGCTCTTGAGCATGGGCGGACCGTCGCTGAGTCCAATCTTGGCCACCATGCCCAGCGTGATCTGCTGGCCGCCCGGTGTGAGCAGGGGCAAGGCTGTCAGACGCGCTGGCGTGTCGCGCCATTCACGCGCATAGCGCAGGTTGATGGGAAAACGCGCGCGACCCTGGGTGACCTCGGACACGTTGTCGCCACCCACCGCGCTGGCCAGCAGCGCCTGCACGTCGGCCACGCTCAAGCCCCAACGCGCGGCGGCGGCGCGGTCGATGGCTATGTCGATGAAGCGGCCACCCGTCAAGCGTTCGGCCAGTGCTGAGCTCACGCCAGGCACCGCCTTGGCCAGCTGTTCCACCTGCACCGCCACACGTTCGATGGCAGCCAGGTCGCTGCCACTGACTTTGACGCCCAGCGGACTTTTGATGCCGGTGGCCAGCATGTCCAGGCGGTTGCGGATGGGTGAGATCCAGACGTTGACCAAGCCCGGCACTTGCACGGCCGCGTCCAGCGTCTCAACCAGCTTTTCTGGCGTCATGCCGGCGCGCCACTGCTCACGCGGCTTGAGCTTGACGCTGGTCTCAAACATCTCCAGCGGCGCCGGGTCAGTCGCGGTTTCTGCGCGGCCGGCCTTGCCCATCACGTGCTCCACCTCAGGCACGGTCTTGATCATGCGGTTGCTGATTTGCAGCAGCTCGCTGGCCTTGGACGCTGACAGGCCCGGCAGCGCGGTGGGCATGTAGAGCAAGTCACCTTCGTCCAGCGGCGGCAAAAATTCGCCGCCCAGTTTGGACAGTGGCCAGGCGGTGCTGGCAAACACCAGCACGGCCAGCAGCAGCGTCGTCTTGGGCCAGCGCAGCACGGCTGCCAACACCGGCCGGTACACCGCGATCAAACCGCGTGTGATGGGGTTGCTGCGCTCAGCCGGAATGCGGCCACGAATCCACAAGCCCATGAGCACCGGCACCAGCGTCACCGACAGGCCTGCCGCTGCCGCCATGGCATAGGTTTTGGTGTAGGCCAGCGGTCCAAAGAGCCGGCCTTCCTGGGCTTGCAGCGTGAACACCGGTATGAAGGACAGCGTGATGATGACGAGCGAAAAAAACAGCGCCGGTCCCACCTCTTCAGCGGCGTCGGTGATGACCTGCCAGCGCGCCGTGCCCACCAATGCCTGGTCGGCATGCGCGTGCTGCCAAGCCTCGATCTTTTTGTGCGCGTTCTCGATCATCACCACCGCCGCGTCGACCATGGCGCCAATGGCGATGGCCAGCCCGCCCAGCGACATGATGTTGGCGTTGATGCCCTGCCAGCGCATGACCGCAAACGCACACAGCAAACCCAGCGGCAAGGCCACGATGGCGACCAGGGCCGAACGCAGATGGCCCAGGAAAACGGCACACACGAGGGCCACGATGGCGAACTCTTCCAGCAGCTTCATGGACAGGTTGCTGATGGCCCGTTCGATGACCGCGCTGCGGTCGTAGACGGTCACCACTTCCACACCCTTGGGCAGGCTGCCCTGCAACTCAGTCAGCCGCGTTTTGACGGCAGCGATGGTCTCCTGTGCGTTGCCGCCGCTGCGCAAAATCACCACGCCGCCGCTGACTTCGCCTTCGCCGTCCAGCTCGGCAATGCCGCGCCGCATTTCGGGCCCGACTTGCACCTGTGCCACGTCGCCCAGGCGTACGGGCACGCCGGCTCGCATCGGCGATGGCAGCGACAGCGGCAGTGAGCGCAAGTCGTCCAGCGTCTTGAGCCTGCCGCTGACACGCAGCATGTATTCGGCTTCGGCCATCACCAGCACCGAAGCACCGCTGTCCTGGTTGCCGGCCAGGATGGCATCGCGCACCTGGGCGTGGGTGACGCCCAAGGCGGCCAGCTTGAAGGGGTCCAGCAGCACCTGCCATTGCCGGTTCATGCCGCCCACGGTGGCCACCTCGGCCACACCCGGCAGGCTCTTGAGTTCGACCTTCAAGAACCAGTCTTGCAAGGCGCGCAGTTGCGACAGGTCGTGGCCACCGCTGCGGTCCACCAGCGCGTATTGATAGATCCAGCCCACGCCCGTGGCGTCGGGGCCCAGCGCCATCTTGGCCGCCGCCGGCAAGCGGCCCTGCACCTGGTTCAAGGATTCGAGCACGCGCGAGCGTGCCCAGTAGGGATCGGTGCCGTCGTCAAACAGCACGTAGACAAAGCTGTCGCCGAAGAAAGAAAAGCCGCGCACGGTCTTGGCGCCGGGCACTGACAAAAGAGTGGATGCCAGTGGGTAGGTGACTTGGTTTTCGACAATCTGCGGCGCCTGGCCGGGCAGCGTGGTGCGGATGATGACTTGCACGTCAGACAAGTCGGGCAAGGCGTCGACCGGCGTCGTGCGCCAGGCCCACAGGCCTGCCGCAGCCAACGCCGCCGAGGCCATCAGCACAAGCAGGCGGTTGGCCACCGACCAGCGAATGCAGCGCGCGATCATGGCTTGGCCGCTGCGCTGGCGGCACGTTCGATCAACGTCACACGGTACTCGTCGCCCCGCTGCACAAAGCGCATGCGCACACGGTCGCCGGGCTTGAGGCTGCCCGTCTGCCCGGGCTTGCTCAGGCTGAATGCCATGGTCATTGAAGGCCACTTCAGTGAGGGCACGGGTGCGTGGTCCAGCGTCACGCTGTTGGCTTGCAGGGACACCACGGTGCCCGTGGTCTCGTGCTCAACGGCGGCTGTTGAAGCCGCTGCCGCTGGGCTTGGGGATGCGCTTGCAGATGGGCTTGCGGCCACGCTTGCAGACGGGCTTGCAGACGGGCTTGCAGGCGGGCTTGCAGGCGGGCTTGCAGTCAGACCTTGCAGGCTGGCTTCCGAGTCGATGAGAAACTGCCCCGACACCACCACTTGCTGGCCCGGTTGCAGGCCGCGTGTGATGGCCATGAAGCCGTCCATCTCGTCACCCACCATGACCTCGATGGGCCGGTAGCGACCGGGTGCATCCAGCACATACACCAGGTTGCGCTGGCCGGTGCGGATGACGGCTTCGGCCGGCACCACGACTTGCGCGGCAGCGGCCACGGCCTGAATCGCGACCTGCACAAACTGCCCCGCACGCAAGCGCTGGCCGGGGTTGGGCAACTCCACGCGCACACGCAGCGTGCGGCTGTCGCGTTGGGTTTCGGGCAGCACGGCACTGACATGACCACGCAGGGCTTCGCCCGCCGTACCAGGCACCGTGACACGCGCCGCCTGCCCCACACGCAGGGCGTTAGCCTGGCCCTGCGGCACGGCGGCTTCCACCCACACGCTGGCCAGGCCGTTGATGCGCGCCAGCGTCATGCCGGCGCTCACCGTCATGCCCTGGCGCACCATCAGTTCGGTCACCAACCCAGCCAGTGGCGTGGTCACGGTGGTCACCGCCTGGGCCTGGCCGCTGCGCTCCACCGTCTCGATCAGGGCTGGCGGCATGCCCAGCAAAACCAGACGCTGGCGCGACGCTGCGGCCAGCGCAGCATCGCCGGTGTTGCGCACGGCCAGGAATTCTTGCTGCGCAGCCAGCCAGTCGGGGTGCAGCAGGTCGGCTACAGGGGCGCCCGCAGCCAACACGTCACCCGGCGCGCGCGCATAGACACGTTCGACAAAGCCGGCCGCACGCGCTTGCAGGGTGGCCACGTCACGCTCGTTCAAACCCACCACGCCGGCCACGTCCAGACTGGGCGTCAGCACGCGGCGTTCTGCCACCGCCACGCGCAAGCCCAGCGACTGCTGCGCTTGCGGCGACACGCTGACCGCGGTGGCAGCGCCCGCGCCGCCTTCGTCGGCATAACGCGGCACCAGTTGCATGTCCATGAAAGGCGACTTGCCGGGTTTGTCAAAGCGCTGCGTGGGCACCATGGGGTCGTACCAGTACAGCACCGCACGCTCAGCAGAAGGACCGGTCGCGCTGGCTGCGGGCATGGCCGGTGTGGCCGCAGCCATGTCGACGCCGTGGCGCAAAGCCAGCCAGGCTGTCGACGCACCCAGGCTCAAACCGGCGACACCGGCGAGGCAAGCCATCCACACAGTTTTGTTGGTTTTCAAGGTCTTACTCCGGGCTCAAGCTGTTCAGGCGCACACGCAGCGCATCGCGTTGGGCTTCAAGGTCGATGGCACGCAAGCGGGCTTCCAGCGCCTGCGCCCTGGCCGCCCACACGGCACCCAGGTCTGCGCGGCCTGACTGGTAGGCGGCCAGCAGCAGTTGCGCCCGCTCCTGCGCAAGGGCCAGGCCTGGCCCTTGCGCGCGTTCAAGTTGGGCCTGCAAGGCCGTGTGTTCGGCCAACATAACCTCCAGCGCAGCGGCCTGGCGGCGTTGCACGTCTTCGCGTTCGGCGTCGATGCGTTGCACTTCGCGGCGCTTGGCTTCGACCAATGGCTGCGTGCGTTGCTGGCGCTGCCAAGGCAGGTCGACGCTGAACTGGAACGACACCATGTCGTCATAGCGCGGGCGCCGGCTGTAGGCGACTTGCCATGACCAGTCACCGCGCTGTTCAGCGTCGGCTTCAGTCATCTCGGCCGTGGCGATGGCGCGCATCGGCAGGAAACTGGCCAACTCGGGTTGGCGTTCAATGCCACTGCGCAAGGCCTGCGAATCAGGCTCTTTGATCTGCGGCGGACCCAGCAAGGCCTCGTCGGCGCGCACACCCACCCAGCGGCGCAACTCGGCGCGGGCGCGCCGCTGTTCGCGTTCAAGCTCGTCGGCCCGGTCGGCCAGTGTCAAGGCCTCTTGGCGCGCCAGCGTCAGCTCGGCCGGCGCAACGCTGCCCGCCGCCACGCGGGCCGGCAGGGTCTGTTGCTGCAGCCGGTTGTCACGCTGCAAGTCAGCCAGGGCCGCCAGCCGGCGCTGGGCGTGGAACAGGGCCAGCCAGGCCAGCGCGACATCCCGCCTAACGGCCAAAGTGCTGGCCACCCGCTGCGCACGTTCACGCTCGACACGGGCCTGCGCCACCTGCTGGCGCGCGTCACGCTTGGCGCCGTTGGGCACTTCCTGGCTGAGCGCCAGGCGCTGCATGGTGTTGCTGTCGCGCGCCGCACTCAAGCGGTCTGCGCCGGCGATCGGCAGGTTGTCTATGCCTGCCGACAGACGCGGTGCGGGCAAAGCAGCGGCACTGCTGTGCGCCGACTGTGCACCCGCGATGGCCGCGTCGCTGCCACGCAAGGCTGGCGCCTCTTGTTGGGCAGTCTCAAGCGCGTCGGCCCAGCTCAGGCCGGCGGCGCGCAAGGGCAACACCATCAGACCCAGACAAAGGCCGAGACAAGAACAGGCCAGACGACGCGCGCTGGCGCAAGCACAAAGCCATGACATGCAAACTCCTTCGGTGCTGAACAGGCGGACCGGGCGCGTGGCGCCCGAGTGCCGCTGACCTAGTTCCGAAGGACTTTGAAGACGATGAACAAAGGCGCCGGCCAGGCGGGCGGGCCGGTGCCGTGCAAGGGTGGCTGCAAGGCCGCGCGGGCGGCGGGTGCAGCCAGGTCCAGCACCATCAGCAGCGCCAGGCCGTGGCCCAGGGCCACGCCCATGTCGGCCAGATCGGCATGGCTGTTGACCGACTGTTGACCGGCCTGGCAGTGCGCCTTGCACAGCTGTGGCTGCTCAGCATCCATGCCGGTCATGTCACCGTGGCAGCCAGGCATGCCGGCTGAGCTTGCGGCGGTGGAAGACGCGCCCCACCTTGCACTCAGCTGCATGGGGCAAGCGTAGGCCGCCACCGTCCACTGCACACACAGCAGTGTGGCAATGAGCGTGCTGGCGAGCCAGCGGCGGTAGCGTCTAAGGGACAGCATAGGCACAACTCTACCGAATCGGCAACCGCCTGTCGCGTTCAGGACTGGACTTCGCGCAACTTGATGTCGCCTGCCGTCTCATTGGCGCGTGGCAGCGGCGGCGCCAGGGCCTTGGCCGACGGCGAGCCCAGTTCGCCCTGGAATTCGATCTCGGTCGAAGGCGCCGCAGCGCCCAACGCCGCGTAAGCTGCCGCCAGCGCGTCGTCGTCGCTGAGGCTGTGCACTTCGGGCTGCGCGTCATCCAGCAGCGGGCTGTCCATCACCGCCGCCGTGCGGTAGGCATCGCCTTCGGCTTCGGGGTCCATGTGTTCGCGGTCGATGATGGCCACCGCCATTTTTGAGCGCAGGCTGGCCAGGCCCACGGGCGACCAGTTTGTGACCAGGCCTTCAAGCTGTTCAAGCGCGCGTTGCAGCACCTTGACGGGCAGCTTGTGCAGTGATCGCAGGCCCTTTTTTTGCAGCGCCTGCTCGACAAACACCAGGTGGCGCAAGGCGGGGCGTGTCTCTGGCAACTCGTCCAACAGCTCGCCCAACTGCTGCACGATAAGGGCCAGTTCCTGCTTGTCCTTGCGCAGCGCCACTTCTTCGCGGCTGCCTTTTTTGATTTTGGGCCTGGCGGGCGTGGGCTCGACTTTGGCTTCGAGCACGATCTGCAAACCCGCAGCGTCGCGCCGCAAGGCCAGGTCGTGTTTGAAAAAGGCTGCGGCCGCGTGCCGCAAGGGGGTCAAGAGTCTCAAGAGTGCGCCCATGCTGGTTCCACCTACCGCTGTCCGCCCGGAATACCGGGGCATGGCAGGCTTGTCGGCCGAGTATGAACCGCACTTAAGTCAAGCTTGTGACCAAGCGCTTCAGGCGGTGCGGTGCTGGTAAGGCTTGGTTACAGAGCCGAGCCCAAGCACCACAGGTTCAGCGGTTCAGCGGCCCGCAGGCTCCTTGGCCTCAGAGACTGCACGTGCGGTTCTTGCCACCGCGCTTGGCGTCGTACAAGGCTTGGTCGGCACGCTCCAGGGCTTGCTGCAAGCTCTCGCCTGAGCGCCACGCGGTGACACCGGCTGAGAAGGTGACGAAGACTTCGCGCCCTTCATGCAAGAACAGCGCTTCGCTCAGGCTGCGCTGCAAGCGGCTCAGCGCCTGCACGCTCATCTCCAAACCCGTGCCGGGCATGAGCACGACAAACTCTTCGCCGCCAAAGCGCGCCACATGGTCCACTGGGCGCAAGCGTTGGCGCACCGCGCTGGCCAGGTTTTGCAGTGCCACGTCACCCGCCGCATGGCCCAGGCTGTCGTTGAGTTTCTTGAAGTTGTCGATGTCGATCAAGCCCACACCCAGCGGCGTGTTGCCATTGCTTTGGCTACGCGCACATTCGGCGTCAAAGGCCTGGGCCAGCCCGCGCCGGTTGGCCACCTGGGTGAGCTGGTCGGTGCAGACCTCGTCGGACAAGCGGCGCAATTCGGCTTCGAGTTCAAGCACACGTGCTTGCAATTCACCTGCACGCGCCTGGTCGGCCAAGAGGCTTTGCTGTGAAAGTGCCACCGCCGATTGCACTTGTCGCGTGTCGTGCAGCAGCGACTTCACGGCCTGCGCCAAATCGGGCAGCGAGTCTGCGGCCGCTATGGTCTGCGCGTGGCGCAGCGTGGCGGCTTCAAAGCGACCGGTGTGCTGGCCCAGTGCGGCGACCTCGGCCAGCATGTGCCCAATGAGCTGTTTGATCTCGTCACGCGCGGCGCGGCGCTGGCCCTGCACGTGGCGGTGGTGCTGGCGCGTTTCACCCAGCAAGGCCGCCGCAGAGCGCAGTCCGCGCAGGCTCATCTCAGACCCCAGAACCTCTTGCAGTTGCCGGCACTGACCCTGGGTCCAGGCGTCGTCCTCGCACAGCTCGGTCAGGCCGGTGGTCAGTTCACGGCACAGCTGCGACAGTTGCAGCAGCAGGCGATGGCCCTGGCCCAACAGGGGCTTGGCCTGTTCGCACAAGTCGGTGATGGCTTTGACGTGCTGCGCGGTGGCGCCGTCGCTATTCAGGGCCTGCGCCAGTTCTGAGAGCTGACGCGCAAGTTCAGCGGCATCAGCCGGCGCTGCAACCGCCCCCGCCAGTGCGGCCTGCACGGTGCTTTGCAGTGCCTGGGCCAGTGGCGGCCAGTCGCCCGTGACAGGGCTAACGCTGATGTTCAGGGGTGGGTCATCGATGCCGGTGGCGGCGGGGTCGCCCGCCTGGTCGGTTTCCCAGGCCAACATCAAGGCGCTCAAGCGCTGCTGCAAGCGCTGAGCGTCGCTGCGGCTGCCGTCCAGCACACGCTGCAAGCTGTCCTTGCGCCGCGCCACCGTCCACTGGCGGCCGCCGCGTGGCAAGTTCTTGGCCAAGCGCTCGAGCAGAGCCACCCAGACGGCACCGGTCTGTTCAGGGTCAGCCGTGGCCGCCGCAGCGCTTTGACCACCTTCCGAGGCATAGGCCTGGGCATAGTTTTCAGGCGTCGGCTCCAGGCGTTCTTGCGCCAGCCGCCTCAGCGCGGCCTTGGCCAGGGCCGCCGGTGCTGGAGCGTTCACTGGCGCTTGGGGCGCACGCCAACAAGCGGCACAGCGTCAGTTGGGCTGGGCTCATCCTTGCGTGCCGCAGTGCCTATCCAGGG
>JANNEX010000772.1:0-1749 GCA_031379155.1 Rubrivivax sp. | reverse complement strand
TGCGCAACGTCGAGCTGGCGGCCGAAGTCAGGGCCCAGGGCCGCCAGGCGGTGAACGATGTCAACAGCGACTTTGCGGGCGGCTTTGGCCTGCTCGCCTTGCGCGCACGTTGGCAGTTAGCCCTGCCTGTCGGTTCGCTGGACTTGCTGGCGCGCGCCGAGAACCTGGCCGACCGGCGCGTGGCCGGCAGTGTCATCGTCAACGAAGGCAACAGCCGCTTTTTTGAGCCCGCGCCGGGGCGCGGCTGGTTGCTGTCGGTGAAGTACAGCGCGCCGTTTTAGGCGCGCTGAATTTTCTAGGCGGCCTGTTTCTGCACCGCACCCAGGATGCGGTTCAGCGCGGCGTCCAGATTGGCCACGCTGCGGTCCACGTGATGCAGCTTTTCCAAGCCAAACAGGCCAATGCGGAAGGTCTTGAAGTCGGCCCCTTCGTCGCACTGCAAGGGCACGCCAGCGGCGGTCTGCAAGCCTTCAGCCAGGAAGGCCTTGCTGCTGTGCAAGCCCGCGTCTTCAGTAAAGCTGACCACGACACCGGGTGCTTCAAAGCCGGGTGCGGCCACGCTCTTGATGCCATGGCGCGCCATCAGCGCGCGCACTTTGCGGCCCAGTTCCCACTGCTGGGCACGCAGTGTTTCCCAGCCCAGGGCGCGCGTTTCCAGCATCACGTCGCGCGTGGCAGTCAGTGCGTCGGTGGGCAGGGTGGTGTGGTAGGCATGGCCACCGCTTTCGTAGGTCTCCATGATTTGCAGCCACTTCTTCAAGTCGGCGGCAAAGCTGGTGCTGGTGGTGCTGTCTATCGCCGTGCGCGCGCGCTCGCTGAGCATGACAAAAGCGCAGCAGGGTGAGCCGCTCCAGCCTTTTTGCGGCGCGCTGATGAGCACGTCCACACCCGTGGCTTGCATGTCTACCCAGGCCGCGCCGCTGGCAATGCAGTCCAGCACAAAGAGGCCGCCCACTTCGTGCACGGCGTCGGCCACGGCGCGCAGATAGTCGTCGGGCAGGATCAAACCGGCAGCGGTTTCCACGTGCGGGGCAAACACCACATCCGGGCGTTGTGCGCGGATGGTGGCTTGCACTTCGGCGATGGGCGCGGGCGCAAAAGGCTGCTGGCGGCCAGCAGCTATGGGGCGCGCCTTCAGCACCGTGTGCTGGCTGCTGATGCGGCCCATCTCGATGATTTGCGTCCAGCGGTAGCTGAACCAGCCGTTGCGTATGACCAGGGTCTTTTTGTCAGTCGCGAACTGGCGCGCCACCGCTTCCATGCCGAAGCTGCCGCTGCCGGGGATGACCACTGCGGAACGTGCGTGATAAACCTCTTTGAGCACGTTGGAGATGTCGCGCATGACACCCTGGAACTTGCCCGACATGTGGTTCAGGGCGCGGTCGGTGTAGACGACGGAGTATTCAAGCAAGCCGTCGGGGTCGACGTGGGGCAGCAGTCCGGGCATGGCAACTCCAGGGCGCCCAAGCGGGCGTGATCAACAGGGCGGCGAGCTTAGCACCGGCACTTTGGCCGTTCAGCGGCACTGCCTTGTTGCAAGGCCCAGCGGGTGGGCATCGCGTGCGCAGTCAGCGCCCCCGTCACCGTCAACGCCCCAGATGCTTCAAGCGCCCCGGCTCGACGATTTCTATCCAGTAGCCGTCGGGGTCTTTGATGAAGGCCACGTCCTTCATCTTGCCTTGCTCGGGCCGTTTGACGTAGGCCACACCGTTGTCGTCAAACCAGCGCACGGCCTGGTCAAGTTCGGGC
>JANNEX010000760.1:0-1832 GCA_031379155.1 Rubrivivax sp. | reverse complement strand
CCACGGCGTCGCCGAGCAGCGCACGTTGTGCCTCCAGCGCGTCGTGCGCGGTGATGAGTTGTGTACGCAGGTCGGTGCTCATGGGCGCAAGAAAATGGATGGCCTTTTCAGGCGGTGGAGTGTTTCATGCCGGATGCCGCCTCCAGTTCGCTGAGATCCGTTGAGCGTTGACAGCGCGGCGGAAAGTGGTCTTTCTCGGGCGCGGTCTGGGGTTATCCCTTGTCACCAGGCCGCTTCCATCGGTCCCGCACTTCCTCAGGCGCAGCCGACTCCATCGGCCCTGGTCGCTGGGTCGCCCGAACGGTCACGGTTGGGCAGCGTCAGGCCGCTCGCAGCGCCTGGCTACGGGCTGGCGCTCGAGGTGGTGCACGCGCCTGCAGTTCCAGGTGCGTGAGAATCTTCTCGACCACTAGCTGCTCCAGGATCGTGGCGATGATCCCTAGCATGCCAGGTAGCTGCCGGCCGCGGGCGACGGCTGATGGCCGGCTGCCGTCAGCGAGAGTGACGAGATTCAACGGCATCTGAGCGCCACGGCGCTGACGCTGAAGCCACTCCCTTCGGCCGCTGTCGACGGGCTGTTCGACGCTCATGGCCCTCACCCCATTGATCGCAACGCGGAGTCAAAGCGCGCTCGACGCAGGAATAGCCAACGCTACTGCGCCGTCCACCCTCCATCCACCGCCCAGGCCACGCCGCGCACGTTGTCAGCAGCCGCCGAGCACAGGAACCCGGCCAGTTCACCTAACTGTTCAGGTGTGGTGAACTGCAAGGACGGCTGCTTTTCGCCCAGCAAGTCTTTCTTGGCCTGCTCCACACTGATGCCGCCCTGCGCGGCGCGTGCGTCAATCTGCTTTTGCACCAAAGGCGTCAGCACCCAGCCCGGGCAGATGGCGTTCACCGTGACGCCGGTGGTGGCGAGCTCCAGCGCGCTGGATTTGGTCAGCCCCACCAGGCCGTGTTTGGCGGCCACGTAGGCGCTCTTGGCCGCGCTGGCCACCAGGCCGTGGGCGCTGGCGATGTTGATGATGCGGCCCCAGTTGCGCGCGCGCATGCCGGGTATGGCCAGGCGGCTGGTGTGAAAGGCGCTGCTCAGGTTGATGGCGATGATGGCGTCCCATTTGTCGGGCGGGAAGTCTTCGACGTTGGCCACGTGTTGGATGCCGGCGTTGTTGACCAGCACGTCCACGGCGCCGAACTTCTCGGCCGCAAAAGCCATCATGGCGGCTATCTCCGTGGGCTTGCTCATGTCGGCGCCGTGGTACTCCACTTTGGCGCCCAGCACGGCCACGGATGCCTTGGCCGCGTCCACTTCGCCAAAGCCATTGAGCACGATGTTCATGCCCTGGCGCGCCAAGGTCTGGGCCATGCCCAGGCCGATGCCGCTGGTCGATCCGGTGATGAGGGCGGTTTTGCCTTTGAGGTCCATGGCGCTTGTCCTTGTCGGTGTTGATGGAGGATTGTTCCACCGCTCGCGTTGACAAAAAACGTTACGCAGCGATACCGCCGTGAAAGGACAGGCTGGCCCACAAAACCCAGCATAGAGCCCTGTTCAACCCGGCCATCACGGCTTCACCAGCCAAGGCCACATACCGCAGAAAGCAGACCATGAAAACCTGGATCAAACGTACCCTGATTGGCCTCTTTGGCGCCACCGCCCTCTTTGGCGCGCTGGCCGCCTGGGGCCACCACCATCATCGCCACGGCTGGCAAGCCATGAGCGAAGCCGACAGCGCGCAGATGAAGGCCAAGGTGGTGGACAAAGTCAGCAGCCGCTTGTCTTTGGACGCCGAACAAAAAGCCAAGCTCAGCGTGCTGGCTGACAAGCTGCAAGA
>JANNEX010000713.1:0-3072 GCA_031379155.1 Rubrivivax sp. | reverse complement strand
GCCTTTGTCGGCGCCGGCGGCTTGGGTGAACGCATCGTGGCCGGGTTGGCCGTCAACGACAACGCGGCCATGCTGG
Source organism: Rubrivivax sp. (assembly GCA_031379155.1). GTDB lineage: Bacteria > Pseudomonadota > Gammaproteobacteria > Burkholderiales > Burkholderiaceae_C > Rubrivivax. The sequence continues at coordinate 2,996 of JANNEX010000713.1, read as the reverse complement.
CCGGTGCGTTGCCAGCCGCCGTGCTGGCGCTGCTGGTGCAGTGGGGCTTTGACCTGCTGGAAAAGCGCTGGCAGACACCCGCCCACGCGGCACAGCCCTGACTACTTCTGGCGCCACTCGGCGGCCCACTGCCGCTGCAACTCTTTGGCCACATCAGGTGGTGGGTTGCCGATCAGTGTGTTGCGGCCTTTTTGATGCACCAGGCCGTGCAACACACCTGGCTTGGGTGTCCACAGGATCACCGTGTTGTGGTCGGCGCAGTCATGCGGCTTGCACACCGCAGCCAGCGCAAAGTCGTTGCCAGCGACCTTGACCTTCTTCAGCTCGATGCCCGGGCCGCTCATGCGTGCCAGCCAGTCTTCTTTGGCCAGTGGCCCCAGCGCTTGCAGGTAGGCGGCCTTGAAGCGTGGGTCGCGCAGCAAATCAGCCGATTGCAGGGGCAGCGCAGGCGGCGGCGCACCGGGCAGGGCGTTGCGGTTGGGGTCACAGTGGCGAATGCTCTGGCCCAGCACACCCGGCCCCAGCGGTGCCAGCGACTTTGGCCCGCCGTCGATGCGTGCAAACAAGCCCTTGCTGTTGTGGCTGAGCACCAGCGCCACGCCGTCGCCGCCCTTGACTTCGCCGCGCACCACGGCCTTGAAGTCAGGCACCGGCGCGCCCGCTGGCGCCGAGGTGGAGTACTGCACTTTGTTGGCCTTGACGGCGACGCCGCCACGCTCGATGTCAAGCACGTCGCCATACAGGCGGATCATGACCTCGGCCTTGTCGCCGCAGGCGTTTGAAAAAACGCCGCCAATCTGGCGTTCGACCGCAAGGTCGAGCGCGGCGGTGGCGGGCGCCATCAGCAAGGACCACACCAAGAATGCAAGAGCGGCTTCGGCGCGCGCGGTCAGCATCATCAGACGGCTCCTGTGGCGGTGCGGTGCAGCGATTGTTGCAGACCATACAGACCTTGCGACAATGCCGCCGCATGAGTTGCCAGCCCAACACCCCTGCCGCGCGTTCATGGCTTGTCTGCTTGCTGGCTCTGGCATGCTGGGCTGGCGCGGGCCCGGCCCGGGCGGGCCCCGATGTGCCGGCGGCGTTGTTCACCGACCCGCAGCGTCGCATCAAGCTGGCCCAGGCGCTGCCACGTATCGAGGCGCGCATGGCCGAGCGTGTCAAGGAAATGTCCCTGCCAGGGCTTTCCTATGCCGTGCTTATCGACGGCGACGTGGTGCTGGCGCGTGGCCTGGGCTTGCGCGACGTGGCCGCTGGCGCGGCGGTGGACACCGACACGGTCTTTCGCATCGCCTCGATGAGCAAGAGCTTCACGGCCCTGGCCGTGCTCAAGTTGCGTGACGCGGGCAAGCTTGGCCTGGACGACCCGGTGTCGCGCCACGTGCCCGAACTGCGCGGGTGGCGCTTGCCCACACGCGACAGCGCGCCCATCACCCTGCGCCACTTGCTCAGCCACGCTGCCGGGCTGCCAGAAGACAACCCCTACGGCGACCGGCAACTTGCGCTGACCCCGCAGCAATTTACGGCCTGGTTGAAAACGGGTGTGCCGTTTGCTAGCGCGCCCGGCCAGGGCTTTGAGTATTCCAACCTGGGTTTCATGATCCTGGGGCGCGTCATCACAAACGTCTCTGGCAAGCCGTATCAAAGCTACATCCGCGACGAAATTCTGGCGCCCTTGGGCATGACCAGCACCCACTGGGGTCCGGCTGCCGTGCCCCAGGGCCGGCTGGCCCTGGGCTATCGCAAGCAGGGCGATGGCTGGCTGCTGGAGACCATGCTGGCCGACGGCGAAGGCGGCGCCATGGGCGGCCTGATGACCACGCCGCGCGACCTGGCGCGGTTTGTGGCCGCCTTCATGAGCGCGTACCCGCCGCGTGACGACGCCGAGCAGCCTCCGGCGTCACGCCATTCGCTGCGCGAAATGCAGGCCGGCCTGGGCTACCCCAGCCTGTGGCAGGCGCGCTCGGTGCCAGGTGGGCGCAGCGTAGGCCGCGGCGCATCCTACGGCTTCGGTCTGCAAGCCAACGTCGACTGCAACTGGGGCCGGGAGGTCGAGCACTCGGGCGGCTTGCCCGGATTCGGTTCGGACATGCGCTGGCTGCCTGACCATGGTGTGGGCGTCATCGTGCTGGCCAATTTGACCTACGCCGGCACGGGCCGTCTGACGCGCGAAGCGCTGCTCATGCTCAAGGACACGGGTGGACTACAGCCACGCGAAACGCCGGCTTCACCGGCCCTGAAGCAGGCGGCGCGCGACCTGGCCGCGCTGGCGCTGGACTGGAGTGAGCCCAAGGCGCATGCCCTGGCCGCCGAGAACTTGTTTTTGGATGAAGCCGCTGATGACCGTCGCCAGGCCCTGGGCAAAATTCTTCAGGATCTGGGACGCTGCGAGCCCGGTGAGTTGAAGGCTGAAAACGCCCTGCGAGGCACATTGCGGCTGGACTGCGCGCAAGGCTGGTTGGACATGACCTTCACCTTGGCGCCCACCCTGCCCCCGCGGGTGCAGGCTCTGGACCTCAACTCGGCACGGCCTTTGACGCCCGCCATGCAACAACTGGCCAGCGAAGTGACGGCGGCGCTGAGCCGTGGTGCGCATGATCTGCGCCTGACTGCAAAGGCAGAACGTGCCACTGTGGCTGCCGTATTGGAAGCGGCGCGCTTGACCCACGGCGCATGCAAACCGGGCCAGGTGCTGGGTGGCGACGGTGACAGCCAGGCCCGCCTCAAGCTCGACTGCGACCGCGGTGCACTGGAAATGACCCTCACCGCAGAGCAAGGCCGTTTGGCCCGTGTTGCCTTGCGGCCCGGCGCCGAAGCAGCTTGCATCCCCTGAAACCCCACGGAGTTCTGAACTTGTGACCCACATCCTTCAACACCTGCCCGCCGGCCAACGTGTCGGCATCGCCTTTTCAGGCGGCCTGGACACCAGCGCTGCCGTGCATTGGATGCGTGCCAAGGGCGCCATTCCCTGCGCCTACACAGCAAACCTTGGCCAG
>JANNEX010000711.1:0-3729 GCA_031379155.1 Rubrivivax sp. | reverse complement strand
CTGACCCCGCGTGCCATGGGCAAGCTGCAAGCGGCGCCGTATCGCCTGGCACGCAAGATGGTCGTTAGCACTTTGCCAGCGCTGAACCGCCTGTCATGGCTGGGCTGTGTCTACGGCGTGTTGCTGCTGATGCTGATGGCGCTGTCCACCCAACTTCACTTCGGCCTGGCCCTGGCGACGCTGGCCGTCGTGCACGTGTGCCTGTGGCTGGTGGCGACATTGATGCTGGTGTCGGGCCGCCAGGCATTGCGGCTGAGCGGCTACCAGTGCTTCACGCTGGCGGCCGAGGCGCTGTTTGTGCCGGCCTACACACTCAACCTGGGCAAGCGAGTGTGGTACCGCCACAGCCTGGATCTGCCCGCGCTGGCGCTGGGCTTGTGGCAAGCCAAGCAGCTGTTGCCCGGCCCACAGCGTGAGCTGGCCAGCTTTAAGCTGCAGCAACGCGTGGACGATTTGGCCGTCGACATTGACCCCGCCGATGTGCCGCTGAATCAGTGGGTCAAGGAGGCGCGGCAATGTTTGAAGGCTTCAGCGACATCAGCGGCTTTGGCTGGCTCGTGATCGTGTGCGCGCTGGCGCTGGGCTTTGGCTGCGTCAAGTTCATGATCGAAGCCAGGCCTGACGAGCCCGCAGAAAAGCCGACGGAGAAACCGGTCGCAGTGGTTGACGACGCAGCGCCCAAGGGGTGAGGCGCCAGCCCAAGAGGGTCAGTTCAAGCCCAGCACCCGCACCGCCATTTCCACCAGGCCTTCGGGTCGCACTTCAACGCGCTTTTGGGCATTGAATTCGCGCAGCCTGTGCAGCTCTCGCACCACGGCAGACGTGAAGCCTTCGCGCCCACCGCGCCGGTCTTCGAGCAAGTCTTGCAAGACCGAATCCGCCAGTGCCGGGTCAGACCAGCACCAAGCCACGCGGTTGGCCACGCGCGGGTAGGCCTCGCACAAACGCAGCGGACGGCGCCGCGCCGGCAACTGGCGCAGCCAACGGCGCGTGGTGCCGCTCAGTGCCTGGTCACACTCACGCGGTGAGCGACGCGCCTGGGTCCAGCGGCAGTCTGACGCTGCCGAGCTGTGCTTGAACAAGTGGATCATGGCCGGGCCCCGCGATGACGAACTGACAAACCGACAAACCGACAAACCGACAAACCGACAGACCGACAAACGGCAGTGCCGCTGTCTGGCTTTCGGCTTTGCGGCGGCGGACTGAAGGCCGGCGTTTGCGCCGTCCAGCGCCGCGTGGGTGTCAAGCCAATTTCACGCGGGCGGTGCGCGCAGCGTGCGGCTGAGCAGCACCACCGGGATCAAGCCCACCAGCACGATGGCCAGCGATGGCAGCGCGGCCTCGGCCAGGCGTTCATCACGCGCCAGGTTGTAGGCCACCACGGCCAGGGTGTCGCTGCCAAAGGGCCGCAGCAACAGGGTGGCGGGCAGCTCTTTCATGACATCGACAAAGACCAGCAGCGCAGCAGCCAGCGCCGAGCGGCGCAGCAGCGGCAGGTGCAGGCGCGTGAAGACCCGCGCCGCGCCGCTGCCCAAGGTGCGCGCGGTTTCGTCAATGGATGTCGGCACACGCGAGTAGCCCGACTCCACCGACTGCAAGGCCACGCCAGAAAAGCGCGCCGCGTAGGCATACAAGAGGCCAGCCGTGGTGCCCGTGGCAAGGGCCGCCACGCCAGCCTGTGGCCACCGCGATTGCGCCCAGCCCACGCTGAGCAAGATGCCCACGGCAATCACCGTGCCGGGCACGGCGTAGCCCAGCGACAACACACGCGCCGCCGCCCGCAGCACCCAGCCACCGGGCCGGCGCAGCGCAAAGCCCAGCGCCAGGGCCAGCGCCGTGGTGGCCAGCGCGGCCGTCGCCGCCAAGCCAAAACTGGTGGCCGCCCACTGTGCAAAACGGGCCCAGGGCAGACCCAGATCGGCGCCCTGCGCTTCGTGCCACAGCATGCGCAGGGTCCAGGCCACGGGCAGCACAAAACCCAGCAGCACAGGCGTGGCGCACAGCAGCACGGCGGCGGCTGCCGCAGCGCCGTGCAGAGGCATCGCCCTTGCATCAGCAGCAGGTGCAGCCGCGCGGCTGCTGGCAAAACGCAGTTGGCGGCGCGCGCGCTGCTCGGCCAGCAAGAGTGCGGCCACCACCAGCAACAGCACCGCAGCGAGCTGCGCGGCGGCGATGCGGTCGTTCATCACCAGCCAGGCCTTGTAGATGCCGGTGCTGAAGGTGGCCAGACCGAAGTAAGAACCCACGCCGTAGTCGGCCAGTGTTTCCATCAGCGCCAAGGCTGTGCCCGCAGCGATGGCTGGGCGCGCCATGGGCAGCGCCACTTCCAGCACACGGCGGCGCATGGGCGCACCCAGCAGGCGCGCCGCTTCCATCAGGCGCACGGCGCGCTCGCCCAGCGCCGCGCGCGTCAGCAGGTAAACGTAGGGGTAGAGGCACAGCACAAACAGCAGCACGGCCATGGGCAGGCTGCGCGCGTCGGGCCACAGCGCACCACGCAGGCCCAGCAACTGGCGCAGGCCGCTTTGCAGTGGGCTGCTGAATTGCAGCGCGTCGGTCCAGGCGTAGGCCAGCACGTAGGCCGGCATGGCCAGGGGCAGCAGCAGGGCCCACTCAAAAACGCGTCGACCGGGAAAGTCAAACAGCGTGACTGCGGCTGCCGTGGCTGCGCCCAGCAACATCACACCCATGCCCACGCCCAAGGCCAGCAGGGCGGACTGCAAGGCGTAGTCGGGCAGCACGGTGGTGGCCTGGTGGCGCAGCACGGCCCATGCCGCCGGGTCCAGCGTCAGCCAGGCGCCCAGCACGCCCAGCACGGGCAGGGCCAGCAGCAGGCACAGGGTGGTCAGGGCGGCGCGCATGGGGGTGTGGGTGGCTTGGGTCGGTAGGTCGGGTCGCTAGCTAGGGTCGGCAGATGCTGTCCAACAAAGCGCCCCCGCCCCAAACGGAGCGCGAATGCGAACAATCCTTATTCAGATTGTCGGATTATCATCGCCCGATGTTCCTCAGCCTGGACTCAGTGGCCGTGCGCTACGGCCGCAGCAGCGCGGCGCGCGCGGCGGTGGAGGACGTGAGCCTGGGCCTGGGCGCCGGGCAAATCGGCGTGCTGATTGGCCCTTCGGGCTGCGGCAAGACCTCGTTGCTGCGCGCCGTGGCCGGGCTGGAACGCTGCGCTGCAGGCCAGGTGTCGATTGACGGCCAAATCTTGTCAGACGCCGCCAGTGGCGTGCACGTGGCCAGCGAGCAGCGCCAGATCGGCATGGTCTTCCAGGACTACGCGCTCTTCCCCCACCTCAGCGTGGCCGACAACGTGGCCTTTGGCGTCGCCGGCCTGGCGCGCCACGCGCGCCAGCAGCGGGTGCAGCAGATGCTCGACCTGGTGGGCCTGGGCCACGCCGCCAAACGCGCGCCGCACCAGTTGTCAGGCGGCCAGCAGCAGCGTGTGGCCCTGGCCCGTGCGCTGGCTCCAAAGCCGCGTCTGCTGCTGCTGGATGAGCCCTTCTCCAGCCTGGACGTTGACCTGCGCGAGCGCCTGGCGCAAGAGGTGCGCGTGATCCTCAAAGGCAGCGGCACCACGGCTTTGTTGGTGACCCACGATCAGCTAGAAGCTTTTGCGGTGGGCGATGTCATCGGCGTCATGCAAAAAGGCCGCCTGGAGCAGTGGGACGACGCCTACACCCTGTACCACCGGCCCGCCAGTCGCTTTGTCGCCAAGTTCATCGGCCACGG
>JANNEX010000709.1:0-2353 GCA_031379155.1 Rubrivivax sp. | reverse complement strand
CCATTGCACGGGGGCGGGTGGGAAGGCCCATTCGCCGCCGGGGCCTTCGCTGCCGGCGGGCAGGCGCAGCACACGCAGTTCGGACAGGCGCTGGCCGTCGTCGCTGCGCGTGATGAGCACGGGCTCGGGGGGTGTGGGTGGGGTGAGCGCGCTGGCGGTGGCGGCTGCCGTGGGTGGAACAGGCGGCACTGGCGGCACGGGTGGTGCAGGTGGTGTTGAGGGCCCCGACAAGCGCACCGAAGCGCGTGCCGAGTCGGCCATGCCTCGTGCCGAGTCGGCCATGCCGCGTGCCCATTCGCGCATGCGCTCGGCAAATTCGCGCATCGCGCTGGCGTCGTGGCCCACCAAGTCGGGCAAACGTGTCAGGCGCCGCACGCTTTTTCGTTCTGGGTCCAGCACCCAACTTTCGCGCGCCACGGGGTCGCGCAGGTAGACCAGTTTGCGGCCGCCCTGGTCGATCTCTTGGCGCGTGCGGCCTTCGCCGTCGCGGCACAGGCGTGAGGTTTGCTGGCGCACGATGCGGTTGGGCGTGCCGCCACTGCCGTCGGCCAGCCACTGCACGGTTTCATGCACGGCGTCGGCGCAATAGGGCGCACCTTTGACGACACGTTCGCTGGCAGCGTCAGCGCTGCCCATCAGCAGGGGCTGTGTGGCATCACCCACGAAGATCTGGCGCTCCATGTCGGCTTGCGCCAACTGCCATTGAGCCTGGCGTTCTTCGGCAGCGGCTTCGGGGTTTTGCGCGTAGGCGGCGCTGGCCAGCAGCATGGCCGCGACGATGGCGCTGGGGTGGGTGTGGGGTTTCATGGCGATGTCCTTGATGAGGTTCAAACGGATTCACAACTGCGGCACAACTGCGGCACAACTACTGCACAAAGCGCACTGCCAGCACCTGGCCCGAAGGGCGCACCAGCAGTTCTGCGCGCAGGCTTTCACCGGCGCGGCTGGGGTCAAAGGGCAGGCCCAGTACGGCCAGGCGGTCGCGGCGCAATTCGGTGCTGACCAGCCAGGCGGGCGTGTCGTCGGCCGGCCACTGGTCTTGCGGTACCACGGGCACAAAAGCGCCCAGGCGGGCTTGTGGGGATTGGGTAAGCGGTGCTTGCGGGGCTGGGCCCAGCAGCATAAGCAGCAGCGACACCCCCATTGCCGCAAGCACCGCACAGGTGGCCGCAGCCCCCGACCATGCCCAGTGCCGGTTGGGTTTGGTGGCCACCGGCCGGGGCAAACGCGCGTTGAGCGCCGCCATGATCGATGCCTGCAGGTTCACCGGGGTTGGCTGCTGATCAAGATCGTCGCCGGCCTGTCGCAGGGCCTGCGCCAGAGTGAGGGGTGTTTTCATGCGGTGCTTTCTTGCCCGGCGCGCAGCAGCGCGGCCAGCTTGCAGCGCGCACGGTGCAAACGCGTGCGCAAGGTGTTGAGCTCGATACCGGCAATGGCTGCCGCTTCTGCATAGGGCCGCTCTTGCAGGTCCACCAGCACCAGCGCTTCCCGAAAGATGGCCGGCAATTGGCGCAGCGCGGCCCAGATGGCGGCCGTGTCCTGGGCTTGCACCAGCAGCGCTTCGGGCGATGGCGCCGCAGCTTGCACGTCAAGCTGACCTTGCAGCTGACCTTGCAGCTGACCCTCAAATTCAGCGGCATCGTCGCGCAGCGGCTCTTCACTTCGCAGCGTGCGCCATTGCGCGGCCAGCGCGTGGCGCGCCACACCGGCCAGGTAAGCCCCCAGCGTGCCCTTGCTGGCGTCAAATCCCTGCGGCCGCAGGGCCAGGGCGACAAAGGCTTCTTGGGTGGCGTCAGCCGCCCAGGCCGGGTTGCTGCACAGCGCCAATGCGTACCGGTACACCCGTGGCGCCTCTGCGCGGTACAGAGGCCCGATGGCGCTGGCCTCACCCGCCGCCAGTGCCGCCAGTGCCGTCCGTGCCGTCAGCGCGGCGCTGTGCGGCAAGGCTGGCTGCGCTCGGGTCCAGGGCAGGAAGGGCATCATCGGGGTCGGCTTCAAGGGCGTTCGTAGCGTATTGACGCAAGCCCGCGTTTTAGTTCCCAAGCCCTTCCATCCATGCACTGCGCAGCCTGTCGGGCGTTGTGCGCGGCGCGTCGCTTGCGGCTGGCAAGGGCACGCTCGCTGCGTACAGTGGCCCCTATTCGACCCTGCCTTGCACCCTTGACATGACGCCCAACCCCCCAGCCAGCAGCAGCGCCGCCGTGTGGCAACAGCGCTGGCAGACCTTCTCTGCCGCCGCGCTGCGCGCCTTTCATGCCTATGCCAACTGGCTGCTGGGCATCAGCTGGCGGCGCTTCATCGTGCTGGCGCTGTTGCTGCTGATCGTGGTGGGCATCTTGCACGACCTGCCGCC
>JANNEX010000705.1:0-9044 GCA_031379155.1 Rubrivivax sp. | reverse complement strand
TTCGCGCTTTCCGGTGTGCCGGGGCTCACTCGACGATGTGCGCGGTGTGTTGCGGCTAAGCAGCCTGCTGGCGCCTCTGGCGCGCGGTGAAACGCCGCAACTGGCCGACCATCTTCAGCCCCCCGTGTTCGTGCCCGAAACCTTGTCGGGCATGGAGCTGCTGGAACACTTTCGCGCTGCCGGCACCGACATCGTGTTTGTCGTCGATGAGTACGGCGCCGTGCAAGGTGTCATCACCGAGCGCGACTTGCTCGAGGCCATCACCGGCGAATTTGGCGCGCCCACCGACGAAGACGCCTGGGCCGTGCACCGGCCTGACGGCGGCTGGCTCATGGACGGCTTGATTCCGGTGCCTGAATTCAAGGACAGGCTGGAGCTGAAAGAGCTGCCCGAAGAAGACCGTGGCCGCTACAACACGCTGGCTGGCATGATCATGCTTTTGCTCGGCCGCCTGCCGCGCACCGCCGACGCGGTGGTGTGGGAAGGCTGGCGCTTTGAGGTGGTGGACCTTGATGGCAAACGAGTGGACAAGGTGCTGGTCACCCCAACGCAAACCCCTGGAGAAGACTCTTGATCAATCAAAACCTGCACCGCCAACCCACGGCGTTGGACAGCGCCGTGCACCGCCAGTTGAAGCTGGACGTGCCCATCACCGACTGGAGCTTTGCCAGCAAGCTCAACGCGCTGTTTGTGGCCGCCACCGAGTTTGGCGACGCCTGCCGTGAATTCCCCATCGTCTTTGTCAAGGCCGGCAAAGAAGACGACGGCAGCGACGCCATTGCGCCCATCGTCGTCATGGGGCTGACGCAAAACGAAAACCTCTACCTCAGCGGCGAGCGTTGGCGCGCCAACTACATGCCCGCACTGCTGCGCATGTACCCGTTTTGCATCGCCCACATCGACCCCGAACGTTTTGCGGTGTGTGTGGACCTGGGCTTTGCCGGTGCAAACCAAGAGCGTGGTCAGCCCATTTTTGAGGCCGATGGCAAACCGTCAGAATTGCTCAAGAGCATGCAGGCGCAACTGGAAACGCTGGAAGGCGAAATTCAGCGCACGCGCCTGGTCGGCAGGCGCCTGAATGAGCTGGGCCTGCTGCAAGACATGCGCTTCGATGCCACGCTGCCTGACGGGCGCCAGCATGTCGTGGACGGCTTTTTGACCGTCGACGACAAAAAGGCCACGGCCTTGAGTGACGAGGTGGTGGGTGAGTTGCACCGCAGCGGCGTGCTGGGCCTGATGCACTTGCACTGGGCTTCGATGGGCAACATGCGCCGTCTGCTGGACTGGCATGTGGAGCGCGGCGCGGCGGCTGCGCCGGCCGCACCAGTCGCACCCACTGCACCCGCCAACGCTTCAGCCTGACGCAGCGCCGGGTTCGCGGTTGCCCTGGCGCCAAGAGCCCAGGGCCTGCAAGACCTGCGCGGCCTGCGGCTGGGTTTTGGCCACCCAGTCGTCGAACGCCGTGCGTGCTTGTTCGCCATAGCGGCGGTAGATCTTCATGCCAACCCAGGCCACCAGGGCCAGGATCAGCAGCGTCTTGGCCGCACGCGCAAAAGCCACCAGCACGGCAATGCCCATGCCCAGCGCCACCCACTTGAACCACCAGGTGCCGTGGTAGGTCATGGCGTTAATGGTGCCCGTCAGGCCCACCACAAACAGCGCCTTGAAGGGCATGACCACGGCCTGGGTCAGGTCGCGGACGGGGCGGGTGATAAAGGACAGTGGGTTCATCGTGACTCCTGGTGCTCGTGCTGGTGCTGGCGCTGGATGCCAGGCCCGCATGGTGGCCGAGCTAGCCAGCCCCACGCCAGTGCTGCGCGACGAAGCGACAACGCACCGCGCCAACGGCCGCCGCAGCGCCGCCAACGGTGTGGCCGCTGCGGGGCCGCGAAGGGGGTCGCCGCTGCGCCGACAATGCGCGCCAATCCACATTCGCCTGAACCGAGACCCCTATGAGCGTACGACTGGGCAAGCCCCGCAAGCACAGCATTCCCATCCACACCGTGAACCGCGCCAGCTTTTCGGCGGGCAGCGCGAAGCGGTCTGACGCTGCGAGCCGCTGGATGGCGGCACTGGGCTTCACCGGCGCACCCGACACCCACGCGCTGGTGCCGGGTGCCGACGGCACCATCCAGGCCGTGTGGGCGGGTGTGCGCAGCGCAGCCGACCCCTGGGCCGTCGCCTTGCTGCCACGTGCCTTGCCGGTGGGTGCCTATCACTTGGCGGATGCAGGCGAAGTCGGCATCACGCTGGACTCCAGCGCCGCCGCACAGTCCTGGGAACTGGGCAGTTATTGCTTCGACCTCTACAAGCCCGCGCGGCGCGCGCCAGCCGAGTTGAGCCTGCCTGACAGCGACGGCGCGCAGCGCGGTTTGATCGTCGCCGCCGCCATTGCCAGCACACGTGACTTGGTCAACACACCGGCCGAGCACATGGGCCCGGCGGCGTTGGCGCAAGCCGTGCGCCTGGTGGCCAAACAGCACGGCGCGCGCTTCAAACAAACCGTGGGTGACGCGCTGCTCAAGGCCAACTTCCCGGCCATCCACGCCGTGGGCCGCGCGGCCGACGCCGCTTCAGGCCGCGCGCCACGCCTGATTGAGCTGAACTGGGGCCAGCCCAAGCACCCGCTGGTCACGCTGGTGGGCAAGGGCGTGTGTTTTGACAGCGGCGGCCTGGACATCAAAAGTGCCGACGGCATGCGCCTGATGAAAAAAGACATGGGCGGCGCAGCCAACGCGCTGGGCCTGGCGCAGATGATCATGGCGCTGCAATTGCCTGTGCGCTTGCAGCTGCTGATACCGGCGGTCGAAAACGCCATTGCCGGCAACGCATTCCGGCCTGGCGACGTGTTCAAAACGCGCCAGGGTCTGCACATCGAAATCGGCAACACCGACGCCGAAGGTCGCGTCATCCTGTGCGACGCGCTGGCCTACGCGGCCGAAGCTAAACCGGTGCTGCTGGTCGACCTGGCCACGCTGACCGGTGCCGCACGCACAGCACTCGGCAGCCAATTGCCGGCGCTGTTTTGCCGCAGCATCACACAAGCGCGTGAGCTGGTGGATTTGGGCATGACCGTGCAAGACCCGCTGTGGCACATGCCGCTGTGGGCGCCTTATCACGGCGGCATAGAAAGCGACATTGCCGACATCGTCAACACCGGCCGCAGCACCATGGCCGGCGCCATCAACGCGGCACTCTTCCTGCAAGACTTTGTGCCTGCGGATCTAGAGTGGCTGCACATCGACCTTTTTGCCTGGAACGACGGTGCCAGGCCAGGGCGGCCGGTGGGTGGTGAAGCGCAGACGCTGCGCACTTTGCTGGCCTATTTGCAAAAGCGCTTCGCGGGTTGAACAGCGCGCGAAGAAAGCGGTGCCTGGCATGGCTGTTCTGGGCTTTGCATCAGGGCCGCGCTGGCACAGTGGGGCACCTCAGGCGAAAACCGACCGCACGATTGGGCGGAGCAACGGAACCCGTGCCCGTCGCCTGGCGTCTTGAATCCTGACCTGTGATGACTAGCGGCCCAAGGCCGACAGCAGCGCGCGCAGCGCTGGCCCGTCCAGCGCCGCGCGCTGGCACGGCGGCGCGGCGCCACACCACAGCACTGTGTCGGATTCGAACCAGAAACGGCCCAGCGTGATGTCGCCGCGCAGCCAGCGCAATTGCTGCACGTCTTGCCCGGCGGCCGTGTCCTGCACCGGCTGCCAGCGGCCACGGGTGGCTTGCATGAGTTGCTGCAAGCCTGCGACGGTCACCGGGCGCGATTCCCCTGCGGGCCACCACTGCACCTGATCACCCTCTTGCAGCGTTTCGCGCCAGGGCCATGGCGCGGCAGTCGACAGGGCTGCCGCAGCGGGCATGCGTTGGCGAAGGGCCGGCGCGGCTGCGGTGGCTGGCGATGCATCTGCGGCGCGCTCGGCACTGGCCAAGGCGGGTGCTGGCCTGGGCACTTCAAGCGCTTCTTTGCGGCTTGCTTGCGCAGCCTGCGTTGCGCCTGCCAACCTGGCTGACTCGGCTGACTCAGCCGAGTCAGCCGAGTCAGCCACTTGCGGCGGCGCGTTTTGCAAGCGCGGTGCGGGTGCTGATTCCGCCTTGTTCAGCGTGGCCACCTTGTCAGCACGCACCTCAGTGGCCGTGGCTGGCCGGCGCTTGGCGTCGGGTTCGGCAGAAGTTGCGGGTGCCGGTGCTGCTGCGGGTGTGGGTGTGGGTGCGTGCGCAGGCGCTTGTGCCACCACCGGCGCTGGCTTGTCAGCCATCGGCGCCGGTGTTTCACCGCGCCACAGCAAGCCGATGAAGCCGGTCAGCACGACGGTGGCTAGCGCACCCGAGGCACCCCAGCGCGGCACCCTGCGCGCACCCCAGCGCGACGCCGGCTTGGCGGCCCCCGGCTGCGCCGTGCTGCGGTGCGCGGAGGCCACGATTTGGGCGCGCAAGTAGGCCGGTGCGCTGACATCGGCGTCAGGCGCGTGGCGCAGGGCTTGGCGCAGATGTTCGTCGGACGTTGGGGTGCTCATGCGCTCATTCATGTGCTTAATTTCGGGGGTAGGTAAGCCCCCATGCAAGTGCGCAGTTTGCTCATGGCGTAGCGCAGGCGGGTCTTGGCGGTCTCAAAACCCAGCTCCAGCGCACGCGCCATTTCTTCCACGGCCAGGCCGTCTTCGTGGTGCAGCAGGAAGACGGTCTTTTGCGCCACGGGCAGGCCTTCCAGGCAGTCCAGCAAACGCTGACCAGCGGCTCGCCAAAAGAAGATGTCTTCGGCCTGTGCCGAGGCCGCTGGCCAGCCGGCCCAAGCGTCGGCAGCAGCTTCGGGCTCCCAGGGTTCGCCTTCGTCGCCTTCGTCGCTGTGGACGCTGACTTCACGGCCCAGCTTGCGCAGGCAGTCCACCGCGCGGTGGTGGGCCAGCGTGAACAGCCAGGTGCGCCAAGTCGCGCCTTGGGGCAGCCAACTGTGTCGGGCTTGGATGGCGCGCTCCCAGGTGTCTTGAAACACCTCGTCGGCCTGCGTGGCGGCGGCCGCGCCCAGCAAGCGGCGCACAAAGCGGTACAGCGCCGCCTGGTGGCGCGTGTACAGGGCCTCGAATGCCGCAGCATCGCCGGCCGCAAAGGCGCGCATCAGTTGGTCGTCACTGGGCTGGGACATGGACGCTTGTACGTTTGGCGAGGGCATCTGGGGTGATCCAGAGTCAAACAGCCAGCGCGTCGTGGCCGTAGAGCCAGGCGCTGTCGCGCAAGGGGTCGGCGCGCGCAAAGGCTGCGTCACGCTCAAGCTGCTCGGGGCCGTCGTCGAGATGATTGCGCAACTCGCGACCTCGACTCATCTCCTGCACCTGGCTGGCGCGCGGGCGGCGCCGCGCTTCATAGGCCTGCAAAGCTTGTGGCGCGCTGGCGGGTGTGGCCTGACGCAAACAGTCGGCCAGCACGGCGGCGTCCTCGAAGGCCTGCGCGGCACCTTGCGCAAAAAAGGGCAGCATGGCGTGCGCCGCATCACCCAGCAGGCTGACGCGGCCCATGCTCCAACGACCCAGCGGACTGCGGTCCAGCAGCGCCCAGCGGCGGGTTTGCGTGGCGCTGGCCAGCAGTTGCTGCACGTCAGGGTGCCAGCCCAGGAAATGCGCCTGCATGTCGGCCACTTCACCCGCTTCGGTCCACGATTCACTGCGCCAATCACCGGCTGGCACGATGGCCACGATGTTTACCAGCTTGCCCACCGACACCGGGTAGTGCACCAGGTGACGGCCGGGGCCCAGCCACAGCGTTTGCACGGGCCGCAAGGCCAGGCCGGGGGCCAGGTCGGCGCTCACCAGGCAGCGAAAAGCACACAGGCCTGAGAAGCGTGCGTCATCGGCTTCAATCAACGGCCTGACGACCGAGTGGATGCCGTCGGCGCCGATGAGCGCGTCGGCCTGCACGGCTGCACCTGGGTCGTGCGCAAAGCTGATCTGCACGCCGTCTTCATGCGGCGTGATGGCGGTGCAGCGGTGGTCCAGCCTCACTTGCTCAGGCGGCAGCGCGGCCTGCAACAAAGCCAGCAGCTCAGCCCTGTGCACGACATAACAAGGCGCACCGTAAAGCTGCTGGCACTGCTCACCCATGGGCTGCACAAACAGCACACTGCTGTCTTGCCAGCGGCGGAATTCCCAGGCCGCTTGCAGTGGCACGGCCACCTGTTTGAGCGCTGCGCTGAGGCCGAGTGCATCCAGCAGCCGCGCCATGTTGGGCGGCACCACGATGCCCGCACCCGTCTCACGCAACTGGCTGCTTTGTTCGTACACGGTGGCCGTGATGCCCACACGGCGCAAGAACAGCGCTGCGGCCAGGCCGCCTATGCCACCGCCGACGATGGCGACACTTAAGCTCATGCGGCCAACGGCAACGCAAGAGGGTCATGCAGGCAGCGGTCAATCTCGGCCGCGTCTTGCAGGGCACGCACGGCTTCGTAAGCCAACTGCGCGGCGGGGAAGCGGCGGCGCAGCATGTTCAGCCACTGCTTGATGCGCCCGCCCCGGTGGCGTGGCTCGACACGGACGGCAATCAGCCGGCTGTACAGCGCCAGCAGCGGCAGCAGGTCTTCCCAGCACGGCGTGGCGTGGCCGCGCAGCGCCAGCGCCAGTCCGGGGTCGGACACCAAACCGCGGCCCAGCATCAAAGCGTCGCAGCCCGACTCTTGCAGGCAGCGCTGCGCGTCGGCCACGGTCCAGACTTCGCCATTGGCCACCACCGGGACAGCCACTGCCTGGCGAATGAGCGCGATGCGGTCCCAGTACGCAGGCGGCCGGTAGCCGTGCAGTTTGGTGCGCGCGTGCACCACCAGTTCATTCGCGCCGGCGTCGTTGATGGCCAAAGCGCAGTCCAGCATGCGACTGTCGTCGCGGTGGCCCAGGCGCATCTTGGCCGACACCGGCACATGCGCGGGCACGGCGCGGCGCACGGCGGCCACGATGTCATGCACCAACTCAGGCTCGTCCAGCAGCACGGCGCCGCCACGGTGGCGGTTGACGGTTTTGGCGGGGCAGCCAAAGTTCAGGTCTATGCCGGCGGGCGCCAGCGTGGCCAGCAGCGCGGCGTTGTCGGCCAGGCAAGCCGGGTCCGAGCCCAACAATTGCGCGCGCACCGGCGTGCCGGCGGGTGTGCGGCTGCCGTGCAGCAGTTCGGGCATCAGGCGCATGTAGACGCGGCGCGGCAGCAACTGGTCGGTGATGCGGATGAACTCGGAGACACAGCGGTCAATGCCACCCACGCGTGTCAGCACGTCGCGCAGGCTGTGGTCCAGCACGCCTTCCATGGGTGCGAGCAGAATCAGGCGCGGTGCGAGCAGGGGCATGCACGGATTCTGCCCGCGCCCCGTGTTTGCCCTGATTTGCGCCGCTGGGCGCAGGCCCACTAGAATTACTCGACCGTTCGGTCGAATAATCCACTCCATCACCAGGGCAGCCGCCACATGACTGAACCCACCGTCCTCGTCAGCAGCCAAGGCACGTTGCGCAGCATCACGCTGAACCGGCCCGCCGCACTCAACAGCCTAACGGCCCACATGCATGGTGAGTTGCTGCACGCATTGAACGCAGCGGCAGACGACAGCAGCGTGCGCGCTGTGGTCATCACTGGCGCCGGGCGCGGCTTTTGCGCAGGGCAAGATTTGTCCGACCCGGCCATGACCGGCGACGTGGATGTGGGCGCCGTCATCGAACGTTTCTACCGCCCCCTGGCCACACGGGTGCGCACGATGCCCGTGCCAGTCATCGCGGCCGTCAACGGCGTGGCCGCTGGCGCCGGTGCCAACCTGGCGTTGTGCTGCGACTTTGTGCTGGCCGCGCGCAGCGCCGGCTTCATCCAGGCCTTCAGCAAGATTGGCCTAGTCCCCGACTGTGGTGGCAGTTGGCTGCTGCCACGCCTGGTGGGCCGCGCGCGTGCCCTGGGCCTGGCCATGACGGGCGACAAACTGTCGGCCGAAGAGGCAGAGCGCATGGGGCTGATCTGGAAGTGTGTGGACGACGCCGCGTTGGCTGATAGTGCGCAGGCGCTGGCGCTGCGCTTGTCGCTGATGCCCAGCCGGGCGCTGGCCGAGACGCGGCGCATCATCGACGCTGCCATGCCCATGAACTTTGCCGACGCCATCACGCAAGAAGCCGTGACCCAAGGCCAACTTGGCCGCAGTGCCGACTTCGCCGAGGGCGTGGCGGCCTTTTTCGCCAAACGCCCACCCGTGTTCAAGGACCGCTGAACCATGACGCCGCAAGAGTTGGCGAACACGGCCAGTCAGGCCATGTGGCAAAACGACCGCGCCTCCAAAAGCCTGGGCATGAAGTTGCTCAGCGTAGGCCCCGGCAAGGCGCGCTTGAGCATGCTGGTGCGAGTGGACATGCTCAACGGCCACGACATCTGCCACGGTGGCCTCATCACCACGCTGGCCGACAGCGCTTTTGCCTTTGCCTGCAACAGCTACAACGAGATCACGGTGGCCTCTGGGTTCGATGTCAATTTGCTGCTGGCTGCACATGAAGGTGACGAGCTCACGGCCAGCGCATTGGAAGTCAGCAAAGCCGGACGCACGGGTGTCTACGACATCAACGTCAGCAACCAGCGAGGCCAGGTCGTGGCGGCGTTTCGCGGCCGCTCGTACAGCCTCAAGGGCAAGCCTGTGGTGGGTGGTTTGCCAATCGGAAAACAGTCGTGACCAGGGCCGTCTTGACAGGAACATTCCCATGCCTGTGAAACAACCCAAACCCGGCGAACTCGAGCCCATAGAAACCGTCAGCCGCGACGAGTTGCAAGCGCTGCAACTGCAACGCTTGCAATGGAGCTTGCAACACGCCTACAACAACGTGGCGCACTACCGTCAGGCCTTTGACGCCAGGGCAGTGCACCCGTCGGACTGCAAGACGCTGGCTGACCTGGCCAAGTTCCCCTTCACGGCCAAGGCCGACCTGCGCAACAACTACCCCTTCGGCATGTTTGCCGTGGCGCGCAAAGAGGTGGCGCGCATCCACGCCAGCAGCGGCACCACCGGCAAGCCCACGGTGGTGGCCTACACGCAGGCCGACATCGAC
>JANNEX010000694.1:0-1726 GCA_031379155.1 Rubrivivax sp. | reverse complement strand
GCTGGCCACGCCCATCAGCGACGCCAAAGTGCTGACCGGGCGCCAAAAACCGCTGACGGAAATTGCCTTTTTGTTTGCTGAAGTAGCCACCCGTCAAGGCCACCACGGCATTGGCTTTAGCTACAGCAAACGTGCCGGCGGCCCAGGCCAATACGAGCACGCCAAAGAGATTGCACCGGCCCTGTTGGGCGAAGACCCCAACGACATTGCGCGCCTGTGGGACAAACTCTGCTGGGCCGGCGCCAGCGTGGGCCGCAGCGGCCTGGCCACCCAAGCCATCGCCGCGTTCGATGTTGCGCTGTGGGACTTGAAGGCCAAACGCGCCGACCTGCCATTGGCCAAATTGCTGGGCGCGCACCGCGACAGTGTGCAGGTCTACAACACCAGCGGCGGCTTCCTCAGCACACCTATTGGCGAGGTGCTGGACAACGTGGAAGCCGCGATTGCCCGCGGCATTGGCGGCATCAAGATCAAGGTCGGCCAGCCCGACCCCATGCTTGACCTGGCGCGTGTGCACGCCGTGCACGAATGCATCAATGGCCTGGGCGGTGGAAAAATCGCCATGATGATCGACGCCAACCAGCAATGGGACCGCAGCACCGCGCAGCGCTTTGGCAAGCTGGTGGAGCCGCTGAACCTGGCCTGGATTGAAGAGCCGCTGGACGCCTACGACGCCGAGGGTCACGCCACGCTTGCCGCCATGCTCGACACGCCCATCGCCACCGGTGAGATGCTGACCAGCCCGGCAGAACACTGGGAGCTCATCCGCCTGCGCAGTGTTGACTTCATCCAGCCCGACGCGCCGCGTGTGGGTGGCATCACGCCCTTCCTGAAAATCATGGCCATGGCCGACCAGGCCAAGCTGCGCATGGCGCCGCACTTTGCGATGGAGATTCACCTGCACCTGAGTGCGGCCTACGCCCACGGGCCCTGGGTGGAACATTTCGAATGGCTGGAGCCGATGTTCAATGAGCGGCTGCGCATCGCAGACGGCCGCATGCACGTGCCCAACCGGCCGGGGCTGGGTTTTTCTCTTAGCGAACAGGCGCAGCGCTGGACGCGGCAGACGGTGGAGTTTGGTAGGCGGCCGTAAATCCGGCCCGGAGTCTGGCCCTCGGCCCAATCCCGCCGCTCAGATCATCAGCCCACCATCCACCGGCAGCGTGTGCCCCGTGGTGAAAGGCGCGCCATCACTGCACAGCCACAGCACCGCCTGCGCCACTTCTTCGGGCTGGCCAAAGCGCGCCATGGGGTGCATGGCCTTGGCGCGCACGGCCACCGTCGCGTCCTGAAAAAACGCGCGCTCGGCCATGGGTGTGACGATGACGGCCGGTGCCACGGCGTTGATGCGCACGCCTAGCTCGGCGTATTCCAGCGCCGCCGCTTTGGTCAGGCCGACCACGCCGTGTTTGCTGGCCACATAGGCCACACCCATGGCGCGGCTGCCTTTGAGGCCGGCCACTGAAGCCATGTTGACGATGGCGCCTTTGCGCGCGGCGATGTGCGGCAGTTCGTGCTTCATGCTCAAGAACACGCCCTTGAGGTTGATGTCCATCACCTGGTCCCAGTCCGCCTCGGCGTAGCGCGTGATGGGCGTGAAGGGCGTGCCTTCAATGCCGGCGTTGTTGAAGGCGAACTTCAAGGATCCGAAGTGTTCCACGGTGCGTTCGATCAGGCGCTGCACTTCGTCGTTGCGCGAGACATCGGTCTGCACAAACAGCGCTTG
>JANNEX010000246.1:0-7150 GCA_031379155.1 Rubrivivax sp. | reverse complement strand
CAGCTGGAAGCTGGACAGCTCCAGCACCCACACCTCGGGCAAGTCTTCAAGCCGCGCCGTCAGCGTGTCCAGCAGCGTGGGGCCGATGTTGCCAGCCGTGGCAACGCGCTTGCCGGCACGTTCCACCAGCAGCGCCGTCATGGCCGTGGTGGTGGTCTTGCCGTTGGTGCCGGTGATGGCCAAAAGCTTTGGCGCGTAGGCCTGGGTTTCTTTGAGGTCGGCCAGCGCGCGCGTGAACAGGTCAAGCTCGCCCAGGACTGCGATGCCTGCGGCTCGCGCTTCTTGCATCAGGGCCGCGATGCGCACATCTTGTGGTGCCAGGCCGGGGCTCTTGAGCACGAGCTGGAAGCCTTGCGGATGTTCGTGCAAGTGTTCAGCCTTCAACTCGCCACTGCTCAGCGCAACGCCAGGCAATTCTTCTTGCAGCGCAGCCATGCCCGGCGGTGTTTCGCGGCTGTCCCACACACTCACCTGCGCACCATGCAGCGCACACCAGCGCGCCATGGCCAGGCCGCTGTCGCCCAGGCCCAGCACCAGCACCTTGAGGTCGCGCAAGAAATTCATCGTAGTTTCAAGCTCGCCAAACCCACCAGGCACAGCAGAAGGTGATGATCCAAAAGCGCACCACCACCTGGCTTTCGGCCCAGCCTTTTTTCTCGAAATGGTGGTGCAGTGGCGCCATCAAAAAGATGCGCCGGCCTTCGCCGTATTTTTTGCGCGTGTACTTGAACCAGAGCACCTGGATCATCACGCTCAGCGCTTCGGCCACGAAGATGCCGCCCATGATGCCGAGCAGAATTTCCTGGCGCGTGATAACAGCGATGGTGCCCAGCGCGCCACCCAAAGACCGGGCGCCCACGTCGCCCATGAAAACCTGCGCCGGGTTGGCTTTGACCCACAAAAACGCCAACCCGGCCCCGGCCATGGCGGCGCAAAACACCAGCAATTCACCGGCGCCGGGGATGTAGGGGAAGAGCAGGTATTTGCTGAACACCGCATTGCCCACGACGTAGGCAAACACGCCCAGCGCTGATCCCACCATGACCACCGGCATGATGGCCAAGCCGTCCAGCCCATCGGTGAAGTTGACGGCATTGCTGGCGCCGACGATGACAAACCAGGTCAGGAAGATGAAGCCAAACACGCCCAGCGGGTAGCTGACCGTTTTGAAGAAAGGCACCATCAAGTCGGCACGCGGCGGCAGGTCGTTGGAAAAGCCACTGGTGACCCAGCGCACGAAGAGTTCCAGCACGCGCAGGTTGCTGGTTTCGGCGACGCTGAAGGCCAGGTAGAGCGCGGCCACCAGGCCAATCAGGCTTTGCCAGAAGAACTTTTCGCGGCTGCGCATGCCTTCGGGGTCTTTGTGCACCACCTTGCGGTAGTCGTCGACCCAGCCAATGGCGCCAAAGCCAAAGGTCACCAGCATCACCACCCACACGAAGCGGTTGCTCCAGTCAAACCACAGCAGCGTGGAGGCACCGATGCCGATGAGCACCAGCACGCCGCCCATGGTGGGCGTGCCACGTTTGCCCAGGTGCGCCGGCATGCCGTACTCGCGGATGGGCTGGCCTATCTTCAGCTCTGTCAGACGGCGTATGACCCAGGGCCCAAAGGCCAGGCCTATGAGCAAAGAGGTCATGGCCGCCAGCACGGCGCGGAAGGTCAGGTACTGAAACACGCGCAAGAAGCCCAGGTGTTCGGGCCACTGCTGCATCAACCACTGGCTCAGGCTAAGCAGCATGCGCGGCCCCTTGTTGCAGTGCGTGCACCAGTTGTTCCATCTTCATGAAGCGTGAACCTTTGATGAGCACAGACACGGCAGGTGCGGCTTCTGGCAGCGCGGCCTGCGCTTGCGCCACGGTGTTGAAATGGCGATGCGCGCCGGCATGGGTGCACAAGTTGCCCACGGCCCAGAACTGCTCGATGCCGCGCTGCTTGGCGCGCGCGCCCACCTCGGCATGAAACTGCGGCCCTTGGCTGCCCACTTCGCCCATGTCGCCCAGCAGCAGCCAGCGTGGGGCTGGCATGGCGGCCAGCACGTCGATGGCCGCCAACACTGAATCAGGGTTGGCGTTGTAGCTGTCGTCGATGAGCGTGACGCTGCGGCCGTGCAGGGTGATGTGCTGCACCTGCGAGCGGCCGGCCACGGGCGCAAAGCCGGCCAGGCCTTGCGCCACAGCGACCAGTGGCACGCCGGCAGCCAGCGCGCAGGCTGTGGCAGCCAGTGCATTTTTGACGTTATGCAGGCCTGGCAAAGCCAGCGTGGTGGTGGCGCTGCCGGCGGGTGTGTGCAGGGTCAACGCCCAGCGCAAGGCCTGCGCGTCCCAGCTTGATTCGGCCGTCACATCGGCCGTCACATCGGCAGCCGCTTGCGCTGCAAAAGTGACGACGCGCCGCGCGCCCGCCATCTGCCGCCACAGCGGTGTGAAGGCATCGTCAGCCGGAATCACGACCGTGCCGCCAGCGCCCAGCGCGCCGATGACCTGGCCGTTTTCACGCGCCACGGCCTCGACGCCGTCCATGAATTCCTGGTGCTCACGTTGTGCGTTGTTCACCAGCGCCACCGTGGGCGCGGCCAGCTTGGCCAGCAGGGCAATCTCACCCACGTGGTTCATGCCCAGCTCTAACACCGCCGCGCGGTGCCAGAGGCCGTCGTCCTGGCGCAAACGCAGCAAGGTCAGCGGCGCGCCTATGTGGTTGTTCAGGTTGCCGGCCGTGGCCAGTGCGCCGTCGCCCTGCCAGGCACGCAGGATGGCCGCCGTCATTTGCGTGACGGTGGTCTTGCCGTTGCTGCCGGTCACCGCAATCAACGGCAGGTGAAATCTGGCGCGCCAGGCCGCGGCCAATTGCTGCAAGGCGGCCAAGGTGTCTGCGACTTGCAGGCCCGGCATTTCGGCGCCCAGACCGCGTTGCGCCAGCGCGGCCACAGCGCCACTGGCTTTGGCTTGGGCCAGGAAGTCGTTGCCATCGAAGTGTTCGCCCTTGAGCGCCACGAAGAGGTCGCCCGCGCGCAGCGTGCGCGTGTCGCTGTGCACACGCAGGAACTGCAAGCTGCCGTCACCCACCAGGGTGCTTTGCGGCAGCAAGGCGTGGGCTTGGGCCAGGGTCATCATGGCTGCACGCCTTGATCCAAGTCACGCTGGCGCAGCGCCGCTTGGGCTTCTTGCAGGTCAGAAAAAGGCCGCTTCACACCGGCCACTTCCTGGTAGTCCTCATGGCCTTTGCCGGCCAGCAAGATGAGGTCACCCGCAGCCGCTTGTGCGACTGTTGACAGGATGGCTTGGCGGCGGTCTTCGATGACTGCCACTTCGTCATGACCTGTGACGCCGACCAGAATTTGCGCCAGGATGGCCGCCAGTGTTTCGCTGCGTGGGTTGTCGCTGGTGATGACGACATGGTCGGCGCCGCGCGCGGCAATCGCACCCATCAGCGGGCGCTTGCTGGCGTCGCGGTTGCCACCGCAGCCAAACACGCACCACAGCTTGCCGCCGCGCGCGTTGGCCAGCGGGCGCAGAGCGCGCAGCACTTTGTCCAGCGCGTCAGGGGTGTGAGCGTAGTCCACCACCACCTCCACGTCGCAGCCAGCCACACGTTGCACACGGCCAGGCACGGGGGTGAGTTGCGGCACGATGGCTGCTGCGTCAGCCAGCGGCACGCCCAGCGCGCGCAGGCCGGCCAGCACCACCAGCAGGTTGCTGGCGTTGAACTCGCCCACCAGTTGGCTGCGCACCGCAGCACGGTCATTACCTTCCACCGCGTGGAAGGCCAAGCCGCCGTTGAAGTAGCCCAGGTCTCGCGCGCACAGGCGTGCCGCCTGGTGCAGCGACACCGTCCACAGGTCGATGCCGCTGCCGCTCAATTCGACTGCTAGCTCTTGACCATGCTCGTCGTCGATATTGAGCACCGCCGCCTTCAGCCCCGGCCAGTTGAACAGCGCACGCTTGGCCTGCCAGTAGGCGGCCATGCTGCCGTGGTAGTCCAGGTGGTCTTGCGTGAAATTGGTGAACAGTGCCACGGCTATGTGCAGGGCATTCAGCCGCTGTTCCACCAGGCCGATGGATGAGGCTTCCAGCGCGCAGGCCTTGAAGCCTTGATCGACCATGCCGCGCAAAGCCGCGTGCAAGGTCACCGGGTCGGGCGTGGTCAGCCCCGTGTGTTCAACCTGGCCGGGCTCGCCCACGCCCAGCGTGCCCACCACGCCGCAGCGCCGGCCCAGTGCCGTCAGGGCTTGCGCCATCCACCACGCCGTGCTGGTCTTGCCGTTGGTGCCGGTGGTGGCCACGATGTCCAGCGCCTGGCTGGGCTCGCGGTAGTAGCGGTGGGCGATTGCGCCGGTAGCGGCCTTCAGTTCGTGCAACGCGGCGATACGTGCGTCGTCAAACTTGAAGCTGCCAGCACCGTCTTGTTCGACCAGGCAGGCCGCCGCACCCGCCGCCAGCGCCGCAGGCACAAACTGGCGGCCGTCCACGGCGTAGCCCGGCCAGGCGATGAAGCCGTCGCCTGCGCGCACGCGGCGGCTGTCGGTTTGCAGCTTGCCACTGACTTTGGCCGCTAGCCACTGCGCGGCAGCTTGGGGGTTGGGCAGGGTGGCCAGCATGTCTAGATGCTCTCGGGCTCGGCGGCCACGGGCTTGGCGTTGATCTGCGCTTTGACGTCCAGGTCAGGCGCCACGTTCATCATGCGCAGGGTTTGCTGCACGATTTGGCTGAACACGGGCGCGGCCACATCACCGCCGAAGTAGCTGCCTTTGCTGGGCTCGTCCAGCATCACCGCCACCACGATGCGCGGCTGGCTGACTGGCGCCAATCCAACAAAGAAAGAGTGGTACTTACCGGTGGCGTAGCCCCGGCCCTCGTGCTTGCGCGCGGTGCCGGTTTTGCCACCCACCGAATAGCCCAGCGCTTGCGCTTTGGGCCCGGTGCCACCGGGTCCGGCGGCCAGGCGCAACATCTCACGCACTTCCAACGCAGTCTTGGCCGAGATGACACGCTGGCCAGCCACGATGCCATCTGCGGCCATGTCGTGGCGCTGCAAGGTGAGTGGGATGATTTCGCCGTCGCGCGCAAACACCGTGTAGGCGCGCGCCAGCTGAAACAGGCTGGCCGACTGGCCGTAGCCATAGCTCATGGTGGCCTGCTCCACCGGGCGCCAGGTTTTGTAGGGGCGCAGCTTGCCAGCGGCAGCGCCTGGGAAGTCGATGCGCGGGCGCTGGCCCAGGCCGATGGCGGTGTACAGCTCCCACATCTCGCGCGCAGGCATCTGCATCGCCATCTTCACGGTGCCGACGTTGCTGGACTTTTGAATCACCTCGGCCACGGTGAGCGTGCCGTGTGGGTGCGCGTCGGTGATGGTCGCACCCGACACCGTGATGCGCCCGGGCGCGGTGTCGATGCGCGTGTTCACCGTCCACGGCCCACGCTCCAACGCCAGTGCGGCGGTGAAAGGCTTCATGGTCGAGCCGGGCTCAAAAGTGTCGGACAGTGCCGCGTTGCGCAAGCGTTGGCTGGCGCCTTTGCCAGCCGGTTTTCTGGCCTGCTCACTTCTGAAGTTAGCCATGGCCAGCACTTCACCGGTCTGCACGTCCAGCACCACGGCGCAGCCACTTTGCGCGCCGTGTGCCAGCACGGCGTCGCGCAGGCGCTGCCAGGCAAAGAACTGCACTTTGGAATCGATGGACAAGGTGATGTCGTTGCCCTGCACCGGCGCGGCTTGTTCGCCCACATCCTCGACGACACGGCCCAGGCGGTCGCGCACCACCTTGCGCTGGCCGTCGTGGCCCAGCAGCTCGTCGTTAAAGATCATCTCGGTGCCGACGATGCCAGCGCCAAAGGTGTCGGTCAGGCCCACCACGGGCGCGGCGGCTTCGCCTTCGGGATATCGGCGCGTGTACTCACGCAACTCATGCACGCCCTTGAGGCCCAGCGCTTTGACCTGCTGCCAGTTGGCCTCTTCAAGATGGCGGCGCAGCATGACCGTTCCCGTGGCGTCGTCCAGCTTGTCTTCAAGCTCGGCCAGGGGCAGGCCCAGCAGCTTGGCGAAAGTTTTGCGTTCTGCGGCGTTGGCGTTGAAGAGTTTGGTGTCGACCTGCACCGAAGGCAAAGCCACGCTGGTGGCCAGCGCCAGGCCGTTGCGGTCAAGGATGCGGCCACGGCTGGCGGGCACCGGCTCTTTGTAGACAAAGCGCTTTTCGCCTTGCAACTGGTAAAAGTCGGTGTGAAGGATTTGCAGGTGCACGGCACGGCCCAGCAGCACGGCGAAAGAGACAAACACCATGCCGACAACAAAGCGCGAACGCCAGGGCGGCGTCTTGCTGGCCAGCAGCGGGCTGGTGGCGTAGTTCAGGCTGCGCACGCTGTTGCGGCCAGCTTGGTTGCTGCTGCGGCTGCTCATCGTGTCGTTCCCGCCGACGCCGTGGCCACATCGTCCACATACACCGTGACACCCGGCGTGGCAGCACTCATGCGCAACTTGTCACGCGCCGCTTTTTCCACCCGCGCGTGCGTGGCCTGGCCTTGGCGTTCGGCGTCCAGGCGCTTGTACTCGGCGTCCAGGCGGCGCGCTTCCTGGCGCGCCTTGTCCAGTTGGGCAAACACGCGGCGCGACTCATAAGCGCTTTTCACCAGCGCCAGGCAGCTACCGAGCAAGGCCAACACCAGCAGCACCGTGAACTTGTTCATAGAGGCACTTCCGTGCGCTCGGCCACGCGCAGCACGGCAGAGCGTGAGCGCGGGTTGGCTTTTATTTCAGCCGCGCTGGGCTTGATGCGTGCCACTGACTTCAGGCGTAAGGGTTTGGGCGGCGCCATGGGCGCGCGGCGGTCCACCACGTCGCGGCTTTCGCCAGCGATAAAGGTCTTGACGATGCGGTCTTCAAGCGAGTGAAAGCTGATCACGACCAGGCGTCCTTGCGGGGCCAACAGCGCCAGGGCCGCCTTCAGGCCCTGTTGCAACGCCTCAAGCTCGGCGTTGACATGAATCCGAAGAGCTTGAAATGTGCGCGTTGCAGGGTCCTGGCCCGGCTCGCGGGTTTTGACTGCACCAGCCACGAGCGCGGAAAGCTCGAGTGTGCTGCGCACGGGATGCCCGCTTTCGCGGCGAGCGACAAGCGCCTTTGCAATCGAAGCAGCAAACCGTTCTTCGGAGAGTTCACG
>JANNEX010000672.1:0-1960 GCA_031379155.1 Rubrivivax sp. | reverse complement strand
AGTTTTGCCCAGGCGGCGCGTGAACTGGGCCAGACACGCGCCGCCGTGAGCCGGCGCGTGGCTTACATCGAAAGTCAGTTGGGCACGCCGCTGTTTGCGCGCACCACACGCGCCCTGGGTCTGTCGGAAGCCGGCCGCCGTCTGGCCACGCGCGCCCGCGCGGTGCTGGAAGCCACCGAGTCGGCGCGCCGGGGCCTGCGCGCACGCTCTGCAGGGGACGAAGAACAAGGCCTGGGCGGCACGCTGCGCATCACCTCGTTGCCCAGCTTTGGCCAGACCGTGCTGGGGCCCGTGCTGGCGCGCTTTGCGGCCCAACACCCGGCGCTGCGCATGGAACTGCGCTTCACCAACCGCCGCGTGGACTTGCTGCGCGAAGACATCGACATCGCCTTTCGCCTGACCGACAAACCACCCGACGACTGTGTGGCGCAGCCGGTGCTGGAATTCAAGGTGCGCGCCTATGCCGCGCCCGTGCCGGGTGTGCCCTTGTCGGATCCGGCAGACCTCGAACACAACCGCTGCCTGTTCTTTGGCCCCGCATCCGAGCAGGCGCAGTTGCGCTGGCAGCACGACGCCAGCGGCAGAGTGCACAACGTCACCGTGCGCGCAGCCATGGTCGGCGACGATTTGGGCACGCTGCAGGCCGTGGCCCGCGCTGGCGGCGGCGTGCTGTTCGCGCCCGACTTTTGTGTGCATGACGACCTCGCCCAGGGCCGCCTGGTGCCTGCGCTGCCCGGCTGGCACTTGCCCGTGCCCGAAGTCGGCGTCGTGCAGGCCTTGACGCTGCCACTGGCGGTGGCGCCGCGCAGTGCGCGCGCCCTGGTGCACTACGTGCTGGACGCACTGTCGTCGCCGGGCAACTCTAGCCGATAACCCACGCCATAAACCGTGCTGATGCAGTCAGGCCCGGCCGCCGACAACTTGCGCCGCAAATTCTTGATGTGACTGTCGACCGCGCGGTCGCTCACGTCACGAAAGTCGGCGTGTATGGCGTCGAGCAACAAGGCCCGTGTCAGCACCCGCCCAGGCTGTTGCAGCAGCGTGCGCAGCAGCCGCCATTCGATGGGCGTGAGTGGCAGCGCTTGCTCGCGCCACCAGGCGCGCTGGCCGGCGTCGTCGACACTGAAGCCGCCACCCAGGACACGCGGGGCGGCGCCGGCGCTGCCCAGCCGGCCTTGCGAGCGGCGCAGCAGCGCGCGCACCCGCGCCACCACCTCACGTGGGCTGTAGGGCTTGCACAGGTAGTCGTCGGCACCCATCTCCAGGCCCACGATGCGGTCGATTTCATCGGCACGCGCCGTGAGCATGAGGATGGGCACCGCCGAGTCGCGGCGCAGCGCGCGGCAGACCTCGATGCCGTCCAACCCCGGCAGGTTCAGGTCCAGCAGCACCACCGCCGGCTCTTGCGCCTTGAAGGCGGCCAAAGCGGCCACGCCGTCGGCGGCCACGCTGGGCTCAAAGCCGCTGGCGCGCAGGTAGTCGCACAGCAGCGCGGCCAGCTTGGGCTCGTCTTCCACCACCAACACGCTGCGCGGGTTTGTGGTCATGCGGCCGCGGGTGGGAACAAGGGCAGCGTGGCCACCACGCGCAAGCCGCCCAGCGGCGAAGGGCCGGCCACGATGCTGCCGCCGTGGCTGTGCACGATGGCGCGGCAGATGGCCAGGCCCAGCCCGCTGCCACCCGAGTGGCGGCTGCGTGAGGGGTCAGCGCGGTACAGCGGGTCGAACAGACGCTGCGCATCGGCCATGGGCACACCGGGTGCGCCGTCGTCCACTGTGATGTCGATCTTCGCGCCAGCGCTAACTTCTAAGTTCAGCGCCACTTGACCCGGCGCGTCGGTGTAACGCAGGCTGTTTTCCAGCAGGTTTGACAGCAGCTGACCGATGCGCTCAGTGTCCCAGTGCGCCGCCGGCGTGGCAGCGCCCGGCGCCACGCTGATCTGCAAGCCTGCGGCCCGTGC
>JANNEX010000659.1:0-9857 GCA_031379155.1 Rubrivivax sp. | reverse complement strand
CGCATGCGCGTCGTCTATTTCACCCTGGCCGGTGAGAGCTTGCCCGCGCTGGTGCGCCACGTCACGGTGCACAACATCGGCGCCCAGCCCTTGCAGGCCCAGGTGCTGGACGGCCTGCCGCAAATCGTGCCTTTCGGGCTGGAAGAAAAGCTGCTGAAGCAGATGTCGCGCACCATGGAGGCCTTTGCCGAAATCCGCCACGCTGACAGCGCCTTGCCCTTTTTCAAGCTCAAGGTCGAGCCCTCCGACGAGCCTGAGGTGCGCTGGATCAAGGGCGGATTTTTTGCCTTCACGCTGCAAGACGGGCAGCCGCTGCCCATCATCACCGACCCCGATCTTGTCTTTGGTTCTGACACCAGCCTGCGCCAGCCTTTGCCCTTCATGCGCGGCCAGGCCATGCAGGCCGATGCGGCGCGCCGTGACACCCTGACGGGCTGCGCCTTTGCCAACCTGTCGGTGTCGCTGCGGCCCGGCGAGTCGACCAGCTGGACATCGTATTTTGGCCAAGCGCCAGATTGGCAAAGTGCCTGCGACTTGCGCGCGCGCGCCGCCAGCGAAGCCCCGTACGCCAGCCGCAAGCGCAGTGAGAACAAGGCGCTCATCAGCGGCCTGAGTGCGCGCTTTGCCTTGATCGCCGGCCCGCCCCAGCTGGACGCCTACACACGCCAGGCCTTCTTGGACAACACCCTGCGCGGTGGCCAGCCGGTGTGCATCGAAGGGCCGCGCGGGCCGCGTGTCTTCCACACCTTCACGCGCAAACATGGCGACATGGAGCGCGACTACAACTTCTTTGAGCTGGCGCCCAGCTACTGGTCACAAGGCAATGGCAATTTCCGCGACGTGTGCCAAAACCGGCGCAGCGAGAACTTCACTTTTGCGGCGGTGGACGCCAGCAACATCGAGACCTTTTTCAATCTCATCCAACTTGACGGCAACAACCCGCTGGTCATACAGGCCGAGAAGTTTTGTCTGGCGCCCGATCAACTGGCTCTGTTGTGGCAAGACTGGCCCACGGGCAATTCACAGGCCTGGCGTGCCTTGCTGTCCCGGCCTTTCAGTCCCGGCCAACTGCTTGAGGCCCTGCTGCCCATCTACGACAGCCCTGGCGCAGTGCGCCCCTGGTTCGACTTGATCCTGGGCCGCGCCGACAAGCTGCAAGGCGCCACGCACGGCGAGGGCTTCTGGGTCGACCACTGGATCTACAACCTGGACCTCATCGACAGCTACGAAGCCTTGTACCCCGACCGCATGCGCGCCTTGCTCTTGGCGCGCGCCGACTTCAGCTACTTCGACAACGACCACGTCGTGGTGCCACGCGACAAGAAGTACGTGCTGCGCGCTGACGGCAGCGTGCGCCAGTTGCATGCGGTAGTCAGGGATGCGGACAAGGCGCGTTTGATGGCGCAGCGCAGCGAAGAGCCCCACGCCATGCGGGCCGCGCAAGGGCAGGGCGCCGTCTTTCGCACGACGCTGCTGGCCAAGGTGCTGAACCTGCTGGCCGTGAAGGCCACGCTGCTGGATCCCTTCGGCGTCGGCCTGGAAATGGAAACCGACAAACCGGGCTGGTGTGATGCGCTCAACGGCCTGCCCGGCCTAGTGGGATCGTCCACCCACGAAGCCATGGCCTTGCAGCGCTGGTTGGGTTTTGTGCGCCGCATGGTGTTGGCGCATCTGGGTCCTGAGGGCAGCGTGCAGTTGCCCATCGAAGTGGCTGAGTTGCTGAGCAGCGTGACCCAGACTTTGCAGCGCGCCAACACGCAAGACTTCTTCCCCAGCTGGGACGCCCTGGCGACACTGCGCGAAACCTTTCGCAGCGACATCCGGCTGGGCGTGTCTGGCACAGAGGCGGCCTTCATGGGCGCCCAGATCGTGCAGTTTGTGGACGCCACTGAACGCTTGCTGCGCGCCGGCCTGGCGCAGGACGTGGACCGTCAAGGCTTGCCCGTCAGCTACTACACGCACGCCATCGCCGAACACGAAACGCTGCCGGCGCCGGTGCGTCAGCCAGGCGACGCACGCGGGCCCGAACTTGTGCCTGTGCATGTGCGTGCCAAGCGCTTTGTGCAACAGCCGATAAGCGCCTTTTTGGAAGGCGCCGTGCATGCGCTGCGTTCAAGCCACGACACAGCCAAAGCGCGTGCCTTGCACGCTGCCGTGCGCGGTTCAGCCTTGTATGACGACAAGCTGGGCATGTACCGCGTGAATGCGCCGCTGGACACGGAAAGCGTCGAGATCGGGCGCAGCAGGATCTTCTCGCCGGGGTGGCTGGAGAACGAATCCATCTTCTTGCACATGCACTACAAGTTCATGCTCGAGACCTTGCGCAGTGGCCTGGCGAGTGAGTTTTATGAGGACTTGAAACGGGGCTTGGTGGCCTTCCACCAGCCCGAGGTCTACGGCCGTTCACCGCTTGAAAACTCTTCGTTCATTGCCAGCAGTCGCTTCCCAGACGCACGCGCGCACGGCGTGGGGTTTGTGGCGCGGCTCAGCGGCGCCACGGCCGAGTGGATCAGCATGGTGCTGCAGATGGGCCTGGGCGCAGCGCCATGGCGAGTGGTTGACGGCGCGTTGCGCTTTGAGCCGCAGCCCGTGCTGGCCGACTGGTTGTTCTCGACCGCACCGGTCTCTGGCTTCGCCGCCAACAGCTTTGGCATGACGCTGTTTGGCCAGACCTGGATCGTTTACCACAACCCTAAACGGGCCAACACCTTTGGCGTGGGCGCGGTGACGCCAGTGGGCTTCGAGCTCAACTTCAGCGACGGCCGGGTGGCCACGCACCAGGGCGCCTGGCTGGACCAAGCGCAGGCCCTTGCGCTGCGTGAAGGACAGCTCAGCAGCGTGCTTGTTCGCTTGGCCTAGCAGCGCTGCGGGCGCGCTGTGCAAGCTGTTTGCGAGCTTGGTGCCGTCAAGCCGCCAGTCGCATGGGCTCGGAGCGCGCCGCATTCACGTAGCGCTGCCACGGCAGCGAGAAGATGACCTGGTGCAGCTTGAGCAGCCGCTGCGAGTCTTGCAGCAGTTCATCGTCATCGTCGAACAGGTCAATGTTGGCCAGCAGGGTCATGGGGTCGCCCAGAGCCACCACCTGCGGCCGAATGGCCACCCATTCCCAGGCCAGACCCACACGGGCGCCCTTAACATCACAACCCCAAACCGTGCTGCCGCTGCACAGCTGGGGGTCGCTGGAGTCAAGTTGAAGCGAAGTGCCAAGATGCCGAAACTGCTGGCTGGCGTGAATGAGTTCGGGCACCTTGGCCCTGACCTTGGGCCACGTGAATACCTGCCAACTCTGGGTGTGCATGCTCGTCTCTCCTTGAGGGGTTGGGCATGCAGTGTTTCGCACAGTCAGCGTGCAGCGCAAGCTGTAAAGTCTTTTAGGTCGGGCACAGGAATCGTGAATTGAAGCATCAAGACTTCGTCGACGTGGGTCTGTCCACCAGCCTCAAGGCCTTCCAGGCCGGTCTGGTAAGGATGGCCGCGCGCATGGAGTTTGGCCACATCAGCGCCGTGCTGGTGCTGGACCAGGGGGCACAGGACCCTATCTTTTTGAGCGTGGGCAACACGCCGGACGAATACCTGAAGTCCTACCGCAGCGTGGAAGACTCGCGCCGCGACCCGGTGCTGAAAAAACTCAAACGGCTCAGCGTGCCTTTCATGTACGACCAGCAGCTCTACCTGGCCAATGGTGCAGGTGACTTGTGGGAAGAGCAGGCCAAATGGGGATTCAGCACTGGTGTGGCCGTGGGTCTGCACCTGCCACAAGACCGGCACTTTTTGCTCGGCGTGGACCGGTCTCACTCCTTGCCACAAGATGACGCCAAGCTGACCACGCTGATGGCACAGCTTCAATTGCTGGCCGTGCATGCGCAAGACGCGGCGCTGCGCTTGATGGCGGAAAAGCCGTCACAGGCTTCCGAAATCAGACTCACACCGCGTGAAACTGAAATCATGCGCCTGACCATGACTGGCATGACTGCCGTGGCCATCGCCGACAAACTATCAATTTCCGCCACGGCGGTGCAGTTTCACCTGGTCAACGTGCGCAAGAAGTTCAACACCAATTCCAAGCACCAGGCAGTGCTGCGCGCGTTGGCGTTGGGCTTGCTCTGACTGCCCAGATGGCTCGGGCAGGGCCGCAGCACCCTGTAAATTCTTGCAGTTACCAATCCGGTCCAAGACTGCTGCAATCCAACCATGGCGATGTCGTCTCATCGCCAATAGCCAGGAGCGCAGCATGTTGGAATTTCTTCTCGAGGCGTTTGGATGGTGCATTCCGCGAGGTGGTGGCTGGGCCTAAGCCTGACTGCACGCAGCCTGCCGGCACCCTCGCACTGCGCAACGCAGCCGTCGAGTGGCCCCAAGGTGGCGCTGCCCGTTTTCTCGGCCTGGCCTGTTTGGTGATTCAGACCGGGCTCATCGCGCGGCACTAGGTTCCCTCCCTGAGACAGCGCGTTTGGCGACCTTCAACCCCGGTTGAAGGCGCCTTCTTTTTTTGGCGAATCCAACCCAAGCACTGCCTCGGTGCCACGCACGAGTGCGTTTGAACGGCCTGCGCTCCAGCCCTGGCAAACCCAGCACCCTTAGTGGACTGCCACGCCGTGCCTGACCCGCAGGCATCTGACGCGCTGCAGCTCATCAATTTGGTTGAGTCAACGATGACCCCAGCTTGCACCGCGCAGCAATACAAAACAGAATCCGGACGAATGGCGGCTTAACTTAGGCCCCACTCGACAATCTCTGTTCAGGCTGGGAGCCGTGATGAAATTGACTCTGCTCAGACTCACTGCCGTGCTCAACCTGTTTGCCAGTGCTGGTTGCGGAATTGTTGTTGGAGGTGGCACGCCGGCACATGCGGCCGTGACCTGCGTCGGAAAGGGCTTGTGCGACTCGGACGTGACGGTTACTGAGTCCGATTCGGGGGCGTGTACGGTTCAGTGGGCCGCCAACTCGTTCAGAGTTCAACGAGGTGCTGAGGATGTTTTGCTTCGCTGGAAGCTTGTCCAGGTTCCTCGCTCAAGCGTCAAGTACTCATGGGC
Source organism: Rubrivivax sp. (assembly GCA_031379155.1). Lineage (GTDB taxonomy): Bacteria > Pseudomonadota > Gammaproteobacteria > Burkholderiales > Burkholderiaceae_C > Rubrivivax. The sequence goes on along the minus strand of JANNEX010000659.1, from coordinate 4,824 downwards.
GACCCAAACCGGAGTCAAACTCAAGGACCCCGGGCTCAACGACTTGGATAACGACTTGGACGGTTTTGGCCGCGGTAAAGACGACGACGGGAACTGGATCTTCTTCATCGCTCAGGCGATCAATAAGGGCGCCGATCTGAACAAGAAGTTTGAGATTGAGTTCGTTGTACTCAAAGACCAGGGGCCTGGCAAAGCGCCGACAGTGTGCGAGTCGGCTCACGGCGGCTCGGTTGTATTGCGAGTAGCCCCGCCCAAGTAGCGCTGAGCAAGTCCTGGGGTGATCTGTTTGAAAAAACCTACGAGGCACGCATGACCGATCGAATTCGCAAGGCTCTGTCGATGGCCACAGCTGGTGGCTTGGTGTGCTGCGCGCTCTTTCCCGCCGTTGCCTTCGGGCAGATTAAAGAGCGCGGCGGCGTGGTCGTTCGAGCAGACTTGAAGCCACCGGACGCTGAGGCTCTCAATAAACTAGGCCCCGGCTTGAGCGCGGCCTCCCTCTCGGTCTACAAGTGCAACGTCAATGGGATCTGCCAAACACCACTGCTCGTGACACCAGGCGGGGCAGTCAATCGCGGCACACCAGACAAGCCCGTTTGGCAATGGGACCCTTCACTCTGTTCGGTCTATTGGCCCTACACCCAGATCACGGTTTCAAGAACGAAACAGCCCATACTGCGCTGGGTGCTCGTGAAGAACCCAACCGACGAAGCCATCTACGCCTTCAATTCAAGTATCGGCATTCAGCTGGTGCCGAAAGAAGACGACCCCGGATACGAAAACGATCCCCACCAAGACTTGCACAAACCGCAGTTCGACAAGGCGTCGGGCGGTACCGCCTTCAGCTGGCACAACCTGAACACGCGCAAGCGGACGATCAGCTACGTCCCTGTCGTGTATCGGCTCAAGAACGACCGTTCGGTTGACGTTCAGTGCAACGCCGCCGACCCCGACGTTGTCAACGAGAGCTGAGCCAGGCGCTGACCCGGCGGTATTCCAAAGCCAACTCAGAGTTGACCGCGCCATTTGACTTTTCAAGCTCAGCGTATGCCCGGTCGCGGCCATTGACCGCTGCGACTGTGTCGCCAAACAGCGCCGCACACTCGGCCTGGGCGCAGGCCAGCAGGCCCAGCACCGCACTGTCGACGCCAGACACCAGCAACAGCTGCGCCTGGTTCAAACAATCGCGCGCATCGGTTTCACGGCCCACTCGCGCCATAAAGCGACCCAGGTAGACCCTGAAGTGCCCGTCCAGCAGGTCATCGCGCAGTTGCTGGGCCAGTCTCAGCGCCTCGTTGAAAGCATCCAGCGCCGGCTGCTCGTGGCCCAGCGACTCCTCGACCAAACCCAGATTGCACGAAGCGTTGGCCGCCAGGCGCGTCAGGCCGGCCTTTTGCGCGATTTGCAGCGCCGCCTGCAACTGCGACAAGGCTTGGTCGGATTCGCCAACTTGGTGAAAGTACAGCCCCAGGTTGGACCGCATATTGCCTTCAAATCGCCGGTCGCCAATCTGCTGGGCCAGCAGCAACGCTTCCTGGTAGTGCTGCAGCGCGGCGGCATCGTTGCCACGCCTGCGTTCGACAACGCCAATATTGCCCAGCAGCGACGCCTGCTGCTTCAGGTCGTTGGTCAGCCGTGCCGCACCCAGCCCGGTGGTGAAACTCTGCAGCGCGTCGTCCAGGCGGCCCTGGCTCAGGCGCAGAATGCCCAGCGCGTTGTAGGCGCGGCACATCAGACCCGAGTCTGCTGCGGCGCTGGCGCAGGCCAGCGCGCGGCTCAGCAATTCGTCGGCACGCTGCAGATGGCCGACGCTGCGCTCCAATTGTCCGAGCGCGACCAGTGCCCGCGACTGCTGAATCAGGTTACTGCCAGGCTGGGCTGCCAACTCCAGGTCTTGCTGGGCCGCAGCGACGTCACCCGCCAGATAGCGGGCGCTCCCCGACACCCAACGCGCCGTCAAGGCCGCAGACATCGCCTGCGGCCACGCCGCCCGGTACAGCGCGTCGGCCATCTCGATGGCCACACTGAAGGGGCCGGTCAGGTTCAAAGCCGCCCAGGCCGCAACCAGGGCGTCGGCGGCTGCTTCCAGGTCCGCCGCTTCCAGGGCGCGCCGGCCGGCAGCGACCAGATTTTCTGCCTCGATGCAGCGGTTGGCGATGGCCGCCTGCTCGTCCAGCGCTGCAAAGTGCTGCCAGTGTCGGTGCATCGCGGCAGACTGCGTTGGGCTGGCTGCCAGGCGCTGCGCCGCGTAGTCGTGCACGCTGCGCAGCATGTCGAAACGGTGGCTGTCACTGCGCCTGAGCAAAGACTTCTCGACCAGTGCCTGCACCACGTCGGCCACCCAGGGGGCGTTGTGGGTGGTGGACAGATCGATCACCGCTTCTGCGGTCTTCAAGGTGAACCCGCCTTCGAACACCGCGCACTGCGCCAACGCCAACTGCTCGGCCGGGGACAGCAGGTCCCAGGACCAATTCAGCGTGGCGCGCAGCGTGGCCTGCCGGTCGTGGCGGCCGTGGTGCGTGGCCAGCAGCTTAAAACGCTCGCCCATGCGGGCCAACAACTCGCTGGGTGGCATCACCCGCGCGCGCGCCGCCGCCAGCTCGATGGCCAGCGGCAGTCGGTCGAGCAGTTCGACCAGCGGCGTGACGGCCTCGGCTTCGACCGCCGCCAGCGGCAAGTGCAGCCCAGCGGCGGCCATGCGCTCGCGCAGCAGCAGTTCAGCTTCGGGCAGAGCCAGCGGTTCCAGCAGCAGGGCCTGCTCGCCCGCGATGCCCAAAAGTTCGCGGCTGGTGACGATGAAGCGGGCCTCGGGCGCCTGTTGCAGCCAAACGCCCAGAGTCGCCTCAGCGTAGCGGGCCACCTGCTCGAAGTTGTCCAGGATCACCAGGCAGCGGCCACGCTCGGCGATGGCCGTTGCGATGAGTTGAATCGGGTCGGTCTTGCCCAGCGCCAGCTCAAGCGCCTGGGCCACGGCATACACGATGCCATCTGTTCCCTGCGCCGCAGAGAGGTCGCAGAACCACGCACCACCGGGGTACTCGCCCAACCACTGGCGTGCGTAGCGCCAAGATAGCCGCGTCTTGCCAATGCCGCCTATGCCCAGCAGCGAGACCAGGCGCTGGCCAGCGTCAAAGTGTTGCGCCAGTGCGCGCAGGGCTTCGCTGCGACCGACAAACAGGTCGCGTTCGACGGGCAACCGGTGCGGCAGTTCCCGTGCCGGCAGCCAGTCGCTGCCACTTGGCACCACGCGATAGGCCTTGGCCGAATCGGGCGGCGGTGCAAAGTTGTCGTCCGCATCTCCGCTTTGGTACACCTGCACGGGTGTGTCGATGCCTTTGAGGCGCCAGTAGCCTTGGTCGTGCAAGCGCAGCCGGATGGACTGCTGGTCGGACGACGCCTTTGGCAAGTCGGCTTCGCCAGGGGCTGGCTGCCTGGTCTGGACAACGAGTTGCTCACCCTGCATTTGTAGCTGCAGCGCCAGCCTGGACTCGGACGAGATCAGGGTCTGCTGGCCTGCTGCGGCGGCCATCAGGCGCGCAGCCAGAGGCAAGGCCAGGCCATCCACTTCAAGGAGAGGGGCACCCCGGGCGACGTCGAGCGCGCTGTTCTGGCGCAACGCCACCGCTGCGGTATGGATGCCTACGCGGGCGCGAAGCGGCGTGACCAGTTGCGCCAGCGCACGGTGATAGTCGTGGGCAAAACCAATGGCATCGGACACCTGCGCAAACAAGAGCAGGAAGCCATCGCTGCGGCCGACTTCTCGCGCACGCCAGCGTGCCATCAGCGCGCGCGATTGGCGGTCATGCTCGGCCCACAGCGGGCCCATCACGGTGTCACCCAAGCGGTCGTTGAGTTGGGTGCTGTCCACCACATCGGTGAGCAACAGAGTGAGCGGCTCGGACATGGAAGCTGATCGTGCGGGTATTGGCCCCAGTTGGCAAGGCTGGTCAAATTTCAGCACTGACCGTGCCCCTAAAAAAACAGGCTGGGGGGCGCCAGAACAATCGCAGCCATCCCCGGCGCTGTCCGCGACGTCAGCCCTGACACCTGGGGGCGCAGCGTGATCCAGGCCAAGCTGCAACGCCAGGAAGCCGAGATTCAGGAGACCCTGTACCTGCTGAACGGCCCTGACGATGGCGCCGGCAATCTGAGCATGGGGCGCAGCCCGAAACCGCCGGCACCTGGGCCACGCTTCAACCGCACACATCAACTCGCGGCGTTGATCGACGCGGCGCACAGGCTGGAGGAAGACGGCCGCCTGCCGCACGAAGTGCTTGAATCGCTCGAACCCGGCACCAGCATGGGCGGCGCCAGGCCCAAGGTCACGGTCGAGGACGAGCAAAAAAATCTGGCTCGCGAAACTGCCCGAGCGCGGGGACCGGCACAACGTGCAGCGCATCGAGTACGCCACGCTCGAACTGGCGCGAGCGGCTGGGCTTCGTGTCTGCCAGACCCGCCTCGAACGCGTCGGCACAAGTGATGTGCTCATGCTGGGACGCTTCGATCGCGAGGGGAGCCCGCAGGCCAAGACCTACGTGCGCCACGGCCTCGTGTCGGGGTTGACGGTGCTCGACGCCGAGGACGGCTACCTTGGGCGTGAGTGTTGGTCCTATCCGCTGCTCGCCGACGAACTTCGCCGCTGGTCGGTCAAACCCGCCGAGGACCGCCGCGAGCTGTACCGGCGCGTGGTCTTCAATGCGATGGTCACCAACAACGACGACCACCCCCGCAACCACGCGCTGCTGCACACCACCGCCGGCTGGCGCTTGAGCCCGGCCTACGACATCCTGCCGGTGGCGATGGTGTCCGTCGAACGCCGGGACCTGG
>JANNEX010000619.1:0-2370 GCA_031379155.1 Rubrivivax sp. | reverse complement strand
CTCCACCACGTTGCGGTTGTTGATGTACTGCCAGCCGCCGGGGATGTTGGTGAGCGTGCCGCCGGGCATGCTGGTGACCCAGGCGGAGCCGTTGAAGCTGTAGTCCAGCACTGCGCCGTTGGCACGGTGCAGGCGAACCTGCGTGCCTGAGAGCGACTGCAAACTGCGGTCGTAGTAGTTGCGCCAGCCGGTGCCCATGGGCATGAAGCCCCAGGCAGGGAAGGCTGCCGCGTTGCTGTGGTAGACCCGGGATAAACGAAGTGATGCGGTGCCGCTCGAGACGTAGTCGACCTGCACATGCTGTTTGTCAACCAGTCGCAAGTCGACTGGATCCATGGCCATCTCGTAGTCGTCTCCACGGCCCCCACCCCCACCTCCACCACCACCGCCTGAAGAACCGCCGTCTGCGCCATCGCTATCAGTTCCGCCAGCATCGCCTGAGGCAGCGCCACCATCGCCGTGGTCCCCGCCGTCAGATGGTCCAGCGTCTGGCGCCGCCGCAGTGTCATCTGGGTTTTTTGCCTCGGGGTCGGACTCTTCTGGGTTGTTGTCAATAGGGTCGGCTTCGTCATTGCCGGCTTTGCCGTCGTCGTCGTTCTTGTCTGACTTTTCTTGCTCTATTGGCACATCGCAGCGCGCACTGCCCTCACCGCCGTCTTGCGCTTCTTGGGCTTTGGCAGGAACCGAAACCAGCGCAATAGACTGAAGGACTAGACATTGGCTCAGCAGCAGGCAAAGTGCCCGCGAGAGTGAGCGGCTTGATCGCCGATCGCGAAGGGCACTACCCCCCCCCCGCAATCAACCCTTGGTTGGATCGAACGTCCATCTTGCCTCCCTAACGCCCAAGGTTGGCGTCAGACGATGATGGACTTAGATCGGTCGATGGTCGTATGGGTACTAACGCGCAAATTACGTGCATCCCCCTAGTTTGACCTGTAACTCGTCATTCGCTGCCAAGGAATCAAGTTGGCTCCAACCAGCCCAAGTGTGGGCAACTATCTTCAGCGTTACGCCGGATTCAACTCCCGCACCCGCTGCATCGCCACCGCCGCCGCTGCCGTGCGCGTTTCAACACCCAGTTTTTCGTAGACCCGTTCCAGGTGCTTCTTGACCGTGGCCGGGCTGCTGCCCAAAATGTCGCCAATGTCGCGGTTGGTCTTGCCCTTGGCCACCCAGTACAGCACTTCGCTTTCGCGCAGAGTCAGGCCAAAGGCCAACATCGTGGCTTGCACGGTGGCGGCGTCGTTGACTTCGCGCAGCACGATGAGCCAGTCGTCGTCCACCGTGCGGCCTTGCAGCGTGGCCACCAGTTGGCGTGCGCCTTGGGATGTGGACAGCGCACGCACATCGCGGCCCTGCAGCGCAGGTTGCAGCCAGGCCAGCAGTGCGCTGGGCATCACGTCGGCAGGGGCGTTGAAGTAGTGCGGCAACCAGCGCCGCGCCAGCGGCGTTTGCCAAACCAGGCGCGCCGTGTCGCCCTGCGTGCCTTCGGCTCCCTGCACCCGCACAGCAATGGTTGCGTGGCCATAAGCGTCCAGCGCATTGCGTGCCTGGCGCGCCTGGCGCGCGGCGTGCATGTGCACGGCCATGCGCGCCAGCACTTCGGGCGCGCGTATGGGCTTGGTGACGTAGTCCACGCCGCCGGCTTCATAGGCGGCCAGCACATGTTCGGTGTCGGTCAAGCCAGTCATGAAGACGATGGGGATGTGCGCGGTGTCGGGCCCGGCTTTGAGGCGACGCGCGACTTCGAAACCGTCGATGCCGGGCATCACGGCGTCGAGCAGCACGATGTCGGGCTGGCTTTGTGCGGCGCGCGTCAATGCGCTGGCGCCGTCGGTGGCCACCAGCACGGTGTAGCCGGCGGCGTCCAGCGCGTCGTGCAGCACGGCCAGGTTGTCGGGCACATCGTCAACGATGAGCACCAGGCCCACGCTGCTGACTTCAGGCGGGCGCAGGTCGGGCAAGGGCATCTTGAAGCACCTGGTTGAGACGGTCAAATTGGAAGTTATGTGCCAGTTCGCGCAGCGGCGCCAGCCAGGCTGCCGTGTGCGGTTGCTCGGCCTCGATCTGGTCCAGCAGGCGCTGCACGCCGCGTGGGTAGCCGCGTTGCACCTGGTCTTGCAGGGCTTGCAGGGTTTCGCGACTGGGCGATGGCCCGCTGGGTTGCGCGGGGGCAGGTGGCGGCGCCACGGCGGCGGCCAGCCAATGCAGCGACAGGTGCTGGCCCACCCAGTCGAGCAATTCGTCCAGGCGCACGGGCTTGGTGATGAAGTCGGCCGCGCTGATGGCCACGTCGTTGTCCTGGCCCTTCTCAAACGCGTTGGCCGAGACGATGGCCACGGGTGCGCCGGACAAGCCTAACGCGCGAAG
>JANNEX010000233.1:0-1672 GCA_031379155.1 Rubrivivax sp. | reverse complement strand
GGCCGGTGAAGCGTATCTGCACCGGCTTTTGCGCGCCGTTGTTCAAGTCTTCCAGCACCACGTATTCGGCACCGATGAGGCGCGCCGTGAGCGTGCGCAGTTGCGCAGCAATCTCTATCGACGAACGCTTGCGCTCGGTGCTCTTGCCGATGTCGATGAAGATGCGCCCACCACCCGGGTTGACCGAGCTGTTGGTGGCCACGGTTTCCGGCATCAAGCGCGCCAGTGCGGCAGCACTTTCCACCTTCAGGCGCGCGTATTCCAAGCTGCTGCTGGGCGGCGTGCGCACCTCCACGGCAATCGTGCCGCTGTCAGACACCGGCAAGAAACTGGAGCCGCCAAACTTCATGTGCAGCGCCAGCGCGCCCACCAGGCTGGCCAGCGCAAACACCGCCATCCAGCGCCGATGGTGCAAGGCCCAGGCAATGACACGGCCGTAGCGGTCGGCCTGGTGGTCAAACCAGACATTGAAGCGCTCCAGCAGTTTTGTGATGCCGGTCTTGGGCGCGTCGTGGTGCCCCGGCGGGTCGCCCCAATAGGCCGACAGCATGGGGTCGAGCGTGAAGCTGATGAACAAGCTCACCAGCACCGAAGCCACCACCGTCAAACCAAAGGGTCGGAACCATTCGCCAGAGACACCCGGCATGAAAGCCACCGGCACAAACACGGCCACGATGGAGAACGTGGTGGCGGCCACCGCCAGGCCGATTTCTGCGGTGCCGTTCAGCGCCGCCGTGCGCCGGTCTTCACCCAGTTCCATGTGGCGCACGATGTTCTCGCGCACCACGATGGCGTCGTCAATCAACACGCCAATGGCCAGGCTCAGGCCCAACAGGCTCATGAAGTTCAGCGTAAAGCCGCACAGCCACACGGCGATGAAGGCCGCCACCACCGACGTCGGCAGCGACAGCGCGGTGATCAAGGTGGAGCGCCAGGAATTCAAAAAGATGTAGACCACCAGAATAGTTAGGCCGGCGCCAAAGACCAGCGCGTGAACCACGTTGTCCAGGCTGTTCTGTGCTTCTTTGCCACCGTCGCGCACCACCTCGAGCTTGGTGCCGGCGGGCAGCGTTTTGCTGATCTCGCCGACCAGTTTGCGCACTGCGGCGGCCACGCTGACGGTGCTGCCTTCACGCGTGCGGATGATGGACAAGCCCACGTTGGGGTTGCCATTGCGCACTGAAAAACCGCTGACTTCGGCAAAGCCATCACGCACAACAGCCACCTGGGCCAGGCGCACCAATTCGTTGCCACGGCGCTTGACAACGATCTGGCCAAACTCTGACGGCGACTCAATCCGGCCCACCAGCCGGATGCTCTGGTCTTCCAGCGTGCCACGCACTTTGCCCACTGGCGCAGTGGCGTTTTGCGCACGCAGCGCGGCCACCACGTCGGTGACCGAGACCTCAAACTCACGCAGCTTTTCGCTGCGCAAAAGCACCGACAACTCGCGCTTGAGCGCGCCGTTCACGTTGACCACCGCGACACCGGCGACAGCGCGAAACTTGTCGGCCAACTGGTCTTCGGCCAGGCGCGAAATCTCGGCATGGCTGATCATTTTTGAAGACAGCGCCAACTGCACGATGGGCTGCGCCGCCGGGTCCAGGCGCTGCAATATGGGCTCGCGCATTTCCAGCGGCAACTTGTAGCGCACCGAGGCAATGGCGTTGCG
>JANNEX010000231.1:0-3766 GCA_031379155.1 Rubrivivax sp. | reverse complement strand
TGAGATATTGGCCCGCCTGAAAGTCGCGTACAAGCCTGGGCTGCGCCCGCGAACGGCTGACTACACTTCCGCCCATGGCAAAGCCGGGGGTGACGATGAAGCTGTGCACAGTCATTGGCGCGTTGGCGCTGGCCATGGTGGCGCCCCTGCAAGCGCAGACCCTGCGCTACGCCAGCCAGGGCGACGCGCTGACCATGGACCCGCACTCGCAAAACGAGGGTCTGACCAACGCCATGAATGGCCAGGTCTATGAAACCCTGGTCAAGCGTGACCGCCAGCTCAACCTGGTGAGCGGCTTGGCCACCAGCTGGCAGCAAACGGGACCACTCGCCTGGCGCTTCAAGCTGCGCAGCGGCGTCAAGTTTCACGACGGCAGTGTGCTCACGGTCGAAGACGTGGCCTTCTCCGTCACACGCGCGCAGCAGCCCACGGCCAACATCGCGGTTTATGCCAACGGCTTGGGCACGCCGGTGGTCATCGACAAAGAGACGGTCGAGTTCCGCCTGGCCAAGATCAACCCCATCTTCTTGCAGCACGTGAATGCGGTGTTCATCATGAACAAGGCCTGGTGCGAACAGCACAAGGTGGTCAAGCCGCTGGACTTCAAAAAGAGCGAAGAGAGTTACGCCGCCTTCAACGCCAACGGCACCGGGCCTTACCTGCTGGCCAACCGCCAGCCTGGCATCAAGACCAGCTACAAGCGTCACCGCGACTGGTGGGGAAAATTTGATGGCAACGTGCAAGACATTGTCTACACGCCCATCGCCAACGACGCCACGCGCCTGGCCGCGCTGGTCTCGGGCGAGATCGACTTTGTGCTCGACCCCGCGCCGCGCGACATTGCCCGCCTGCGCAACACCGCCGGTGTGAAAGTCATCGACGGGCCGGAAAACCGCGTCATCTTCATCGGCATGGACCAGTACCGCGACGACTTGCTCTATGGCAGTGTGAAAGGCAAAAACCCCTTCAAGGACGTGCGTGTGCGCCAGGCGCTGTACCAGGCCATCGACATTGAAACGCTGAAGACCAAGTTGATGAACGGCCAAAGCGTGCCCACCGGCGCACTCACACCCAGCCCGCAGGGTGGGTACAACGACGCGACACTGGAAGCGCGCTTGCCTTTCGATCTGGCCAAGGCGCGTGCGCTGATGGCCGAGGCGGGTTATGGCGACGGGTTCGACGTCACCATCGACTGCCCCAACAACCGCTACATCAACGACGAAGAAATCTGCATTGCACTGGCCGCCATGTGGGCGCAAATCAAGGTCAAGATCAAGGTCAATGCCATGCCGCGCGCGACCTGGTTTGTGAAGATGGAAAAGTTCGACAGCAGCATGTACTTGTTGGGCTGGGGCGGTGCGGTGACTGACGCCGACACCACGCTCACGCCCCTCATGCGCTTCCCTGCCGACGGTGGTGTGGGCCTGTACAACTGGGGCCGTGTGCGCAATGAGAAGTTTGAACAACTGGCCATCGCGCAAGCGATCGAGCCCGACGCCAAAACGCGCGAAGCGTTGGTCAAGGCGGCTTTGCGCGAGTACAAAAACCAGGTGCACCTGATTCCCTTGCACCGCCAGGTCATCCCCTGGGCGGCACGCAGCCATGTCGACGCCGTGCACCGCGCCGACAATTGGCTGGAAGTGTCCTGGGTCAGCCTCAAATAGCATCAACAAGGTCGGAGACAAACGATGAAGCACACCCTGATTGCAGCCTTGGCCAGCGTCGCCACCCTGAGCGCGACACTGGGCACGGCGACGCTGGCCCAAACCCAGTCCCCAGCCTGTCCGGACAAGAGCCTGATGTACTGGCAAGCCTTCCCGCCTGGCGGTGAGTCCGACATTTCTGCGCGCCACCAGCAAATGGTGCTGAAGAAAAAGTGCGCGGCCATTGACACCGTCATTCAGTACAAGGCCGGCGGCGGCGGCGCGCTGTTGTGGGGCCAGATGAACACCATGCCCGGTGATGGCCTCAACATCATGGGCGTGAACCTGCCGCACCTGGTGTTGCAGCCGCTGGAAGGCAATGTGCCGTACAAGACCGAAGACGTGACGCCGGTCTACTGGTATCACTACACGCCCGACGCGCTGGTGGTGCCCGAGAACAGCCCCTTCAAGACCTTTGCTGATTTTCTGAAAGCCGCCAAGGCCGCGCCGGGCAAGTACAACCTGGCCGGGTCGGGCCTGAATTCAGCCAACCATGTGGCGCACGAAAGGCTCAATCTGTCCTTCGGCGTGAAGACCACCTATGTGCCTTTCAAAGGCACGGGTGACTTGAGCATGGCTGTGCTGGGCAGCCATGTCGACGCGGCCATGAGCTACACCACCTTTGCCATCACCAACAAAGGCAAGCTGCGCGCGCTGGCCGTGGCCATGGACCAGCGCCACCCGCTGATGCCCGACGTGCCCACCTTCAAAGAATTGGGTGTCGACTGGGTCGACGGCGCCTACCGCGGCATTGGTGTGCCCAAGAGCACGCCGCTGGACAAGCGCAAGCAGCTGTCCGACTTGTTCGCGGCGCTGAATGCCGACGCCGAGATGAAAGAGCTGGCTTTCAAGAGCGGCTTTGAGCTCATCAACGTGGGCGTCGACAAGATGGACGGCTTCATGAAAGAGCGAGCCAAGGTCTACACCGAAGTGGCCAGGCAGATGGGCCTGGGCAGCAAGCAGTAGTTGCGGCTTGGTGCGGCGTTTCAACGCGTCGCGCGACGCCGCACATTTTCAAGGTAAGCCTGGCCATCGGGCGGCAGCCCGCTGCGCTGGCTGGCCCACACCATCTCACCCAAAGCCTCCATGACTTCGTGGTGGGCCTCGTGCAGCGAGCCACGCTTGGCGGCCAGCAATTCCACGGCCTGGCGTATGCCGGTGGGCTGGTCTATGGCCATCTGCTCGTGGATAGACAGGTGCATGCTGAGGTGCAAAAAGGGGTTGGTGCGGCCGTCTTCCACGGTATAGACCGCTGCCAGCGCGGCGGCTTCGTCGGCCAGTTCGGCGTGGTATTCAGGGTGCTCGTCCACCCAGCGCGCGGCCAGGGCTTGCATGGGTTCCAGCGGTTGGCCAGCACGCTGGCGCGCCAGCGTGGCGCAGAAGAAACGCCGCACGTCGGTTTGTGAAGGGGCAAACATGGGGAGAATTGTCGCTTCCCCAACCCAAGGGCCCCATGAACACCAGCACCGACATCCTCTTCACCCAAGCTCGCACGCCAGGCGGCTACCTGGACCAGCCCGTCGCCGACAGCCAACTGCATGAGTTGTATGAACTGCTCAAGTGGGGCCCCACCTCGGCCAACTGCAGCCCGGCGCGTTTCATCTTCGTGCGCAGCAGCCAAGCCAAAGCGCGCTTGCTGGAATGCATGGCCGCAGGCAATCAGCACAAGGTGCAGGCCGCGCCGGTGACTGTCATCGTGGGCATGGACATGGCGTTTTACGAGCAACTGCCTATGCTGTTTCCACACACCGACGCACGCTCGTGGTTCGTGGGCAAACAAGCCATGATCGACTCGACTGCGCTGCGCAACTCCAGTTTGCAAGGCGCCTACCTGCTGTTGGCCGCACGTTGCCTGGGCTTGGACTGCGGCCCCATGAGCGGCTTTGACGCCGCCAAGCTTGACGCCGCGTTTTGGGCCGGCAGCACGGTGAAGACCAACTTCGTGTGCACGCTGGGCCATGGCGACGCCGCCAAGCTCAAACCGCGCGGGCCGCGCCTGTCGTTTGAGCAGGCCTGCCAGTTGGCGTGAGCGCATCACGACGTGGTGGGTTGAGCGCATGAAG
>JANNEX010000595.1:0-2826 GCA_031379155.1 Rubrivivax sp. | reverse complement strand
TGCTCACCACGCGCATCAATGAACTCACGCCGCACTTCAAGACCCACGCCAAAGACCACCACGGCCGCCGCGGCCTGCTCAAGATGGTCAATGCGCGCAAGCGCCTGCTGTCCTACCTGAAGGACAAAGACGCTGACCGCTACACCGCGCTGATCGCCAAGCTGGGCCTGCGCAAGTAAGCACCCGTTCGGGCCGCTGCACAGCGCAGTGGCCCGTTTCACTTCTATCCACCCCACCTGGGCCGCATTTGCTGTGTCATTCCAACGGCGCCAATCATTGGCATCACTGGAATGGCATGAAGCTGCCCACCCACTGAGGAGCACCGCATGAGCATGTTCAACAAAGTCACCAAGACCTTCCAATGGGGCCAGCACACCGTGACCATGGAGACGGGCGAAATCGCGCGTCAATCCACCGGCGCCGTGATGGTCAGCATGGACGACACCGTGGTGCTGGCCACCGTGGTGGCCAAGACCGAAGCCAAGGCCGGGCAAGACTTCTTCCCGCTGACCGTGGACTACATTGAAAAGACCTACGCTGCCGGCAAGATTCCCGGCAGCTTTTTCAAGCGCGAAGGCCGCCCCAGCGAGCTGGAAACACTCACCAGCCGCCTCATTGACCGTCCCATTCGCCCGCTGTTCCCGGAAGGCTTCTTCAATGAAGTGCAGGTGGTCATCCATGTGCTGAGCCTGAACCCTGAAGTGCAGGCCGACATTGCCGCCATGATCGGCACCAGCGCTGCATTGGCCATCAGCGGCATCCCCTTCAACGGCCCCATTGGCGCTGCGCGCGTGGCTTATATCAACGGCGAGTACGTGCTCAACCCGGGCCAGACGCAGCTGACGCAGAGCAAGATGGAACTGGTGGTGGCCGGCACCGAAGCCGCCGTGCTGATGGTGGAATCGGAAGCCGACCAGCTGAGCGAAGAAGTCATGCTGGGCGCCGTGGTGTTTGGCCACGACCAGGGCAAGATCGCCATCAACGCCATCAATGAGCTGGTGCGCGACGCCGGCAAGCCCGAATGGACCTGGCAAGCGCCGGCCAAGAACGAGCCTTTTATTGCCAAGGTGGCGGCGCTGGCCGAAGAGCCGCTGCGCGCGGCTTACCAAATTCGCAGCAAGCAGGCGCGCACACAAGCCTGCCGCGCGGTCACCAGCAACTTGGTGGCCTCACTCAAGGCCGAAGGCATTGAGTTCGACAAGGTCGAGGTCGAAGGCCTGCTGTTCGAGATTGAAGCCCGCATCGTGCGTGGCCAAATTTTGGCCGGTGAGCCGCGCATCGACGGCCGCGACACACGCACCGTGCGCGCCATTGAAATCCGCAGCGGCGTGCTGCCGCGCACCCACGGCTCGGCGCTGTTCACACGCGGCGAAACGCAAGCCCTGGTGGCTGCCACGCTGGGCACTGAGCGCGACGCGCAGCGCATTGACGCGCTGGCTGGCGAGTACAGCGACCGCTTCATGCTTCACTACAACATGCCCCCGTTTGCGACTGGCGAAACGGGCCGTGTGGGCAGCCCCAAGCGGCGCGAAATCGGCCACGGCCGCCTGGCCAAACGCGCGCTGATTGCCGCGCTGCCCAGCAAAGAAGACTTCCCTTACACGATGCGCATCGTCAGCGAGATCACTGAATCCAACGGCTCTTCGTCGATGGCTTCGGTGTGCGGCGGCTGCCTGGCTTTGATGGACGCCGGTGTGCCCATGAAGGCCCACGTGGCCGGCATTGCCATGGGCTTGATCAAGGACGGCGCGCGCTTTGCCGTGCTGACCGACATCCTGGGTGACGAAGATCACCTGGGCGACATGGACTTCAAAGTGGCCGGCACCCACGCCGGCATCACCGCGCTGCAAATGGACATCAAGATCCAGGGCATCACCAAAGAAATCATGCAAGTCGCATTGGCACAAGCCAAGGAAGCGCGCTTGCACATCCTGGGCAAGATGACCGAAGCCGTGGGCGGCGCCAAGACCGAGGTGAGCCAGTTCGCGCCGCGCCTGTACACCATGAAGATCAACCCGGAAAAAATCCGTGACGTGATCGGCAAGGGCGGCGCCACCATCCGCGCGCTGACCGAAGAAACCGGCTGCACGATTGACATCGGCGAAGACGGCACCATCACCATAGCCAGCACCGACGCCGACAAGGCCGAGGCCGCCAAGAAGCGCATTGCCGAGATCACCGCCGAAGCAGAAATCGGCAAGGTCTACGAAGGCGCAGTCACCAAGATCCTCGACTTTGGCGCGCTCATCAACATCCTGCCCGGCAAGGACGGCTTGCTGCACATCAGCCAGATCGCGCACCAGCGCGTTGAGAAAGTCGAAGACTTCCTCAAAGAAGGTCAGGTCGTGCAAGTCAAGGTGCTCGAGACGGATGAAAAGGGCCGCATCAAGCTGAGCATGAAGGCGCTGCTCGAGCGGCCTGAAGGCATGGCCGAAGAGCGTTATGAGCCGCGCAGTGACCGCGGCGACCGTGGCCCGCGTCGTGACCGCGACGACCGCCCGCGCCGTGAACGCAGCGACCGTGATGACCGTCCGCGCCGTGATGCGGCTCCCGCTGAAGGCGGCGACACGGGGGCTGCGCCTTCCGCTGCACCCGCCGCCGCACCCGAGGCCCCCAAGCCCACCGAGTGAGCGGCCCCTTGAGCAGCCCAGTCAGCAGCTTTATGCGTGCCATCGAGATCACCACCCCGGGTGGCCCTGAGGTCTTGCAGCCGTGCGAGCGGCCCACACCGCAGCCACGCTCGGGTGAACTGCTCATCGCCGTGCAAGCCAGCGGCGTGAACAGGCCCGACGTGTTGCAACGCAAGGGCCTCTACCCCATGCCGCC
>JANNEX010000572.1:0-5334 GCA_031379155.1 Rubrivivax sp. | reverse complement strand
TCACGGGTAAAGGGCCACGATGTGGGTTGCGAAGGCAGATTCTTGCGCCAACGCGGGCGTTGTATCCAGGGCCAGCGTGGCGCGGCTGCACGGGCATGCCCGCGCGCAGCCTGACAATGGCCGCATTCCCATGACGCAGCTTCAATCCCCGCTCTCCAGCCGCTGCTCCAGCCTGTCCTGGCTGGCCCGGCGCTGCCTGCTGTTGGCCTGCACCGCAGCCTGGCTCAGCCCCGTGTGGGCCGCCGACGCGCTGCCTTCCGAGCCAGCCTACACCCACACCACTGGCCGCGGCGACACCTTGATTGGCCTGGGCCGCCGCTTCCTCATCGACCCTGCAGCCTGGCCTGAACTGGCACGCGCCAATCGCCTGCCCAACCCGCAGCGCATTGCCACGGGCACGGCGCTGCGCATTCCGCTGCGCCTGATGGCCAGTGAGCCAGCAAGCGCGCAGGTGACCGCCGCCTTTGGCGAGGTGCGCACCACGGGCGGCGCGGCGGTGGTGGCGGGGCAGTTGCTGCCTGAGGGTGCAGACCTGCGCACCGATGAAGGCAACGCCACGGTGCGCCTGATTGACGGCACGGTGCTGCGCCTGCGCGCCGCCAGCCGCTTGCAAATTGTTGAGTCGCACCGCGTGCCCCGCGCGGGCCTGGTGCGCTCGGGCGTGCGCGTGCAGCAAGGCCAGATCGAGGTGCAAGCGCAGCGCGCCGCCGCCGGGCAACCGGGCTTTCGCCTGAGCACGCCACAGGGCGTGCTGGGTGTGCGCGGCACCGAATTTCGCGTCAACGCGCAAGGCAGCGAAGGCTCGACGCGCAGTGAGGTGTTGGAAGGCGCGGTGGCTGCTGAGGGTGCTGCGGTCGGCGCTGCGGCCACGCCGGGGCAGCTGGTCAACGCCGGCTTTGGTGTCGTGGTCGACGCCAGTGGCAGCGTGGCGCCGCCGGTGCGGCTGCTGCCTGCGCCCGACCTGTCACAACTGCCCGTGCTGCATGAGCAGCCCCTGCTGCGCTTTGCGCTGGCCGCGCTGCCGCTGGCCGTGGCCTACCGCGGCCAGGTGTCGCGCGACGCCAGCTTTGAGCAACTGGTGGCCGACACACGAACCGTGTCGAGCCCATTGCGCATTGCTGACTTGCCCGATGGCGACTATGTGCTGCGCGTGCGCGGCGAAGACGCCGCTGGCTTGCAGGGCCTCAACGCCGAGCACCGCTTCCGGCTCAAAGCGCGGCCCGAACCACCGTTGCCCAGCGCGCCGACGCCGCGCGCCGTGTTCTCGGGTGATCGCGCCGACTTCAGCTGGGCTGTCAACCCGGACGCACGCAGCTACCGGCTGCAGCTGTCGCGCAGCGAAGACTTCAAGGAGCCGCTGCAAGACCTGCGTGGCCAGGCCAGCCCCTTGCTATCGCTGTCCGGCCTGGCCCCGGGCAGCTATTTCTGGCGCCTGGCCAGCGAACGCAGCGCCACCGACCAGGGGCCCTTTGGCGCCGTGCAGCGTTTTGAGTTGCGTGCGCTGCCGGCGCCACTGCAGCCGCCCCAAGTGGGTGAACAGTCGATGCGGCTGTCCTGGGAGGGCCTGCCCGGTCAGACTTTTGAGTTGCAGTTTGCGCGCGACGCTGCATTCAAGTCCCTGGTCTTGGAGCGCCAGGTCGATGTGCCGTCGCTCGAAGTGGCGCTGCCGGGCAGTGGGCGCTTTTTCGTGCGCTTGCGCGCACGTGATGCCGACGGCTTTGTCGGGCCCTTCACCTCGGCGCAGCAATTCGACATTCCGAACTGCCTGCGCGACGGCGGCGGCGCGTGCGTGAAAGCGGGCGCGCAACCGGTGCTGATCGGGCCGTGAGCGCCGGGGGCGCCGTGAACGCCGGGCCCCGCGGGTGGCGCGGGTCAGACCGGCGGCGCGGCGAATGGACCGTGGCCCTGCTGCTGTCCGCGCTGGCCTTTGCGCTGGCCGCCAGCGGCTGGACCTGGCGCGCCGACCGCGTGGTCTACGACTTTGGCCTGGCCACCTGGAGCCGGCCAGCGCCCAGCGATATCGTCATCGTGGCCATCGATGACGCCAGCATCGAAGCCATTGGCCGCTGGCCCTGGCCACGCGCCGTGCACAGCACGCTGCTGGACCAACTGGCCAAGGTCAAGCCCCGCGCCATTGGCCTGGACCTCATCCTAAGCGAAGCCGACCCCGACCCGGCGCAAGACGAATTGCTGGCGCAAGTGCTGCGCCGCGCCGCACCGGTGGTCATGCCGGTGGCCTGGCAGGCCGGCATGGGCGGCCTGAGCGCACGCCTGCTGGCGCCCACGGCCGCCATCGGGTCTGCGGTGTTGCTGGGTGCGGCCGAGCCGGCGGTGGACGCCGACGGTGTGCTGCGCCACGCCTTCTTGCACACGGGGCTGGGTGGCGCCAAAGAAACCGTCTATCCGCATATGGCGCTGGCCTTGCTGCAAGCCGGCGGCCAGACACTGCACCCGCGCCTTGCGCTGGCCACGCAAGCCAGTGATGCCGCGGATGCGGCCACAGCCAGCGGCACCAGCAGCGGCACCAGCAGCGGCACCAGCAGCGGATTTCGCAACCAGCGTTTCCTTATCCGCTACGCCGGCCCGCCGGGGCACATCCAGCGTGTGTCCTATGTGGACGTGCTGCGCGGCGCTGTCAACGCTGATGTGCTGCACGGGCGCTACGTACTCATAGGCATGACGGCGCTGGGCCTGGGCGACACGCTGGCCACACCCGTCAATGGCGAGCAACACGCCATGGCCGGTGTGGAAGTGCTGGCCAACACCCTGTACACGCTGCGCAGTGGCGACACCGTGCGCGAGCTGCCGCGCTGGCCGGCAGCGGCGCTGGCCGCCGTGCTGGTGCTGCTGCTGGTGCTGTCTTTTGAGCGTGTAGGCGCGCGCTGGGCCCTGGCGCTGGCGCTGCTTTTTGTGCCACTGGCTTTGGGCGTTAGCCTGCTGGCTCTAGGCGCGGGTGTCTGGTGGGGCCCGCTGCCCTTCGCGCTGGCCGCCGCGCTGGCCTACCCTTTGTGGAGCTGGCGCCGCCTGGAGCGTGCGGTGCACAGCCTCGACCTTGAGATTCGCCGCCTGGCACCCGAGGGCGGCCTGCACCCGCACGCAGCGCACGCCGCGCTGCGCGGGCCGGGCCCGCGCCACCACAACGACAGCCTGGCATCGCGCCTGGACACGCTGCAAGCCGCCACCGACACCGTGCGCAGCGCGCGCCGCTTCCTGGCCGACGCGCTGGCGGGCATGCCCACGGCCATGCTGGTGGCCGACGAACAGGGCCGTGTGCTGCTGGCCAACGCGCTGGCGGCCAAGCTGTTTGAGGCCGACAGCGACAGCGCCATGCAGGGCCTGGACCTGGCCGGGCTGCTGGTGGAATTCAGCACCGCGCAGCCGCTCGACTGGCAGGCCTTGCTGCAACGTGAAGGCGCCGCGCCTGGCGGCCTGGCAGTGGAGGCCCGGCTGGCGCGCCTGGGTGACTTCTTGCTGCACTTTGCCTGCGTCGATCTGCTCGGTCAGCAACGCTGGGTCGTGACCTTGGCGGATGTGACGGCCATCAAACAAGCGCAGCGCCGCCGCGACGAGACACTGGCTTTCGTGACCCACGACCTGCGCTCACCCGCCAGCTCCATCATGCTGCTGGCCGACATGCACCTGCGTGGCCAGGCGGGCATGGCGCACGACGCGCTGCTGAGTGAGATCCACCGCCTGGCAGCGCGTGCGCTGGAGTTGTCGGACGACATCGTGCGCGTCGCCCACGCCGAGTCGCGCCCACTCAACCTGGCCGCTATCGCACTGGTCTCGCTGTTAGATGAAGTGCTGGCCGACCTGGGGCCGCAAGCGCAAAGCGCCGAGGTGAAGCTGCATGCCCAGCCTGCTGCTGCGCCGACGGCCTGGCTCATGGACCGCGCGCTGATCTTGCGCGCCCTGGGCAACCTGCTGTCCAACGCCATCAAGCACAGCCCGCCTGGTGGCGTGGTTGAACTGCACACCACGCAGCAGGGGCAGGAACTTGTATTCAGCGTCCGTGACCGCGGCCCCGGCCTGAGCGCGGCTCAGCGCCACACGTTGCAAACCGAAACGCAAGGCCTGCCCGCCGGTGATGCACGCGGCGTCGGCCTGGGGCTGCTGTTTGTGCAGCGTGTGGCCGCACGCCATGGTGGGCGGCTGCTGGTGCATGCGGGTGCTGATGGCGTGGGCACGGTGTTTGAGTTGCACCTGCGTCAGCCTAGCTAAACGTCGATATTCGCCGCCCGCAGCGCATTGCTTTCGATGAACTCGCGCCGCGGTTCCACCTCGTCGCCCATCAGCATCGTGAACACCTTGTCGGCTTCAATGGCGTCGTCGATCTGCACCTTGAGCAAGCGGCGCACCGCCGGGTCCATGGTGGTTTCCCAGAGCTGCGCCGGGTTCATTTCACCCAGGCCTTTGTAGCGCTGGCGGCCGACCGCACTTTCGGCCTGCTGCATGAGCCAGGCCATGGCGGCGCGGAAGTCGGCGGCTTTTTGTTCCTTCATCTTTTCGCCTTCGCCACGGCGCACCACCGCATCCGCGCTGAGCAAACCCAGGAAAGAGGTACCGGCGTGCGCCAGCGCAGCGTAGTCGGCGCCGTGCAGGAAGTCTTGCGTGATGACGCTGCTCTTGACGTTGCCGTGGTGGCGGCGGCTGATGCGCAGCAGGTGTTTGTCGCTGCGCGCGTCAAACTGCGCCTCCACGGTGGCGTCTTTGAGCGCGCCTTGCAGGGCCACGGCGCTGGCCTCGGCCTTCGTGGAGTCATTCAGGTTGAGCGTTAGGCCGCTGGCAATGGCGCGCACGGCATCGACGTCCATCCAGTTGCTCAGGCGCTCAGTCACCGCATTGGCCACCAGGTAGCTGCGTGCCAGGGTTTCCAGCGCGCTGCCGTCCAGCGCGGGGCGGCCGCCGGGGGCGGGGCCGTCGGGCAGGACCGAAGCGCCATCGAGGGCCACGCCCAGTAAAAACGCATCCAGCGCGTGCCCATCCTTGAGGTATTCCTCATGCTTGCCCAGCTTGACTTTGTACAACGGCGGCTGCGCGATGTAGATGTGGCCACGCTCCACCAGCTGCGGCATCTGGCGGTAGAAGAAGGTCAGCAGCAGGGTGCGGATGTGGGCGCCGTCGACGTCGGCATCGGTCATGATGATGATGCGGTGGTAGCGCAGCTTGTCGGCGTTGAAGTCTTCCACGCCTATGCCGGTGCCTAACGCCGTAATGAGGGTGACGATGCTGTCGCTGGACAGCAAGCGTTCATAACGTGCGCGCTCAACGTTGAGGATCTTGCCGCGCAGCGGCAGGATTGCCTGGAACTTGCGGTCGCGGCCCTGCTTGGCG
>JANNEX010000223.1:0-1955 GCA_031379155.1 Rubrivivax sp. | reverse complement strand
GCCCTGGTGGCTTGCGCGTTTTCGCAGCGGCGCAAAATCTTGCGCCACACGCTGGGGCGTTGGTTGGAAGAGCAGGGCGTGGAGCTGCCTTTTGATTTGCAGCGCCGCGCCGAAGAAGTGCCGGTGGCGCAGTACCTGGCGCTGGCGCGCCGCCCTGCTTAATTCAACCTGCGCAAGCCACAAAAAAGCCCTCGCAAGGAGGGCCTTTTTTCAGCGCAGCGCAGTCAAGCCGCGTTGAGCCAGGCAGCGGTGTCAAACGCGCTGCTCATCATCGGCATGTTCATGCCGAAGTTGGGGTTGGTGCCGTTTTTGGGCACCACCTTGACTGCCGGTTTGCTGACGGCGGGCGTTGCTGCCGTTGCCGTTGCCGCAGTAGCTGTCGGGGCCACCTCAGTAGCCCGCTCCCATGACCCTGTTTCTTGGGAGCGGGCTACTGAAAAGAATAAAAACATCGGAACGGTATTCGCCGCTCCCCCCAGTACTCGGCCGCGTCACGGAAGACTTCCAGCAACTGCTCACGCGCTTCACGGTCAAAGCGCGGGTTGTCGGGCAGCTGTTCAAGCACGACGACAAAGCCCGGCTGCTGGCCCGACTTGTGCACGAGGTCAGTCATGCAGTCGAACAAGGCGTCCAGGTTTTTGCCGAAGTGGGCAGGAAAGGTGAAGGCGGCAGCAATGCCGTCGAGCACGTCCTGCTTGGTCTGTGCGCCGCCCAAATTGGCGTACAGAAAGTGTTGTCCGGCAGCGTTGGCTGAGGACATCAGGTCATCAACCCGGTAGGCCCGAATGGCCTGCACGAGGTTGGGGCGGATGGTCTGCAACTCCATGGTCGCGATCCTCCTTGTTGGCGGGTAAAGGAAAGGGTGTTCGGTGGCGGCGTTCACGGTGCGATTTGCTTGAAGCTTGCGTAGTGATCGGCGGTATAAAAACAGACTTCGGGCTGGGTGGGCGGTTTGCCACCACAGATGATGCGTCGTGCGCCCCGGTTGCGTGCCCCTGGGGTCTTCACGGTGTACTCGCGGTAGTGGCCACGCGGTTTGGCCGGCAGCAGCCGTTCACGGTTGCCAAAGACGGTGCCGTCCTTGTCGTACGGAAACGGGCCGCCGCTGAGAATGAGCCGGTGGGTGGCCTGGGCCTGCTCGGGCAGGGCCGCCAAACCCACCGTGGCAGCATTGCCGGGTTGGTCTGGCATGCGGGCCTGAACCCCCATGCCGGCAACCAAGCCCGAGGCCACCACCACGGCAGCCCCCCACTTGTGCAATGCCCGCCGCAAACCGCTGCGCGGCGACGCCAATCCGGTCGAAAACACGGGTTAACCCTGAAAATTCAAACCGTAATGCTACCGTAACCCCCCTAAAAACTCAAGCGGCTGCCCAATAATGGGGCAGGGTCATGCTAGGGTTTGCGTGTGCTCACATCATCTTATCGTTAGGTGGCACAGCACTGCGATGCGCTGATTTGCCGGTTTCAGGGGGCTGTTGTTGTGCTCGACCGGCCGGCCTGGGCGTCGGCCACCGTCAGTGCGGTCATGTTCACGATGCGCCGCACCGTCGTCGACGGTGTCAGGATGTGCACCGGCTTGTCGGCCCCCAGCAGCACCGGCCCGATGGCAATGCCACCACCCGCCGCTGTCTTGAGCAGGTTGTAGGCAATGTTGGCGGCGTCGATGTTGGGAAAGACCAGCAGGTTGGCCTCGCCCGTCAACGTGCTGCGCGGCATGATCTTCAAGCGCGCCGGGGCGTCCAGCGCCACATCGCCGTGCATTTCGCCGTCGACTTCAAGCCAGGGCGCTTGTTCGCGCAGCAAGGCCAGGGTGCGGCGCATCTTCAGCGCGCTGGGCAGTTCACTGGTGCCAAAGTTGGAATGCGACAGCAGCGCCGCGCGCGGCGAAATGCCAAACCGCATCATCTCTTCAGCGGCCATGACCGTTATCTCGGCCAACTCTTCGGGGCTGGG
>JANNEX010000222.1:0-2599 GCA_031379155.1 Rubrivivax sp. | reverse complement strand
GCAAACCACGGCTTCGCTGCGGGTGTGTGACGTTGAACTACTCAGCCTTGGCGCCCGAGATCTTGACGATGCGCGCCCACTTGGTGATGTCGTCGGCCGTGTAGCGCGTGAACTCATCCACCCCCATGCTCATGGCCGTGGTGCCCTGCGCGGCCCAGGCGCGGCGCACGTCGGGGTTGTTGGTGATCTTGGCCAGCTCGGCGTTGAGCTTGTTGATGATGACGGCCGGGGTTCCCTTGGGCGCCATCAAGCCCAGCCATATCGTCGCTTCATAACCCGGCACGCCGGCCTCCGAAGCCGTGGGCACGTCGGGCAGCACGGCGGAACGCACCTTGCCCGTGGTGGCCAGGGCCTTGACCTTGCCGGCCTTGATGTGCTCGTTCATGGTCGGGATGGCGTCGAACATCATCTCCAGCTGGCCACCCAGCACATCGCTGCGCGCACCGGCGCTGCCCCGGTAGGGGATGTGCACGATAGCCACGCCCGCCATGGCCTTGAGCAGTTCACCGGCCATGTGGTAAGGCGTGCCCGGGCCCGACGACGCATACGACATGCCACCCGGTTTGGCCTTGGCCGCCTTGAGCAAGTCTTGCAGCGTCTTGGCCGGCAGGTCGGGCTTGGTGACCAGCACCAGGTCCGAGTAGTTGATGGGGCCGATGGGCGCAAAGTCGCGCATCAACATGAAAGGTTTGCTCGGGATCAGCGACTCGTTGACGGTGTGCGTGTTGCTCATGACGAGCAGCGTGTAGCCATCAGGCGCAGCCTTGGCCACCGCGTCAGTGCCGATGACAGAGCCGCCACCTGGCCGGTTGTCGACGATGAAGTTCTGGC
Organism: Rubrivivax sp.; assembly: GCA_031379155.1. Classification (GTDB taxonomy): domain Bacteria; phylum Pseudomonadota; class Gammaproteobacteria; order Burkholderiales; family Burkholderiaceae_C; genus Rubrivivax. The sequence goes on along the minus strand of JANNEX010000222.1, from coordinate 1,768 downwards.
CCAGGCTTTCTTGCAGGCGCTGGGCGATGAAGCGGCCAAACACGTCGGCTGAGCCACCCGGCGCGAAGGGCACGATGATGCGCACGGCGCGGGTCGGATAGTCTTGTGCCTGTGCCTGTGCCTGTGCCATGGGCGCCGCCCCGGCTGCCGCCAATATCAGCCAAGGCTTGAGCCATCGAAACATCAGCTTGATGTGCATGCGAGTCTCCACTTGGTTCGAATTGGTCTGATCGGGCCGGGCGCTGACGCAGGACCGGTGGGACATCAAGACCCCAGCATGTTGGCGCGCACACTCAGCAAGTGCGCCTGGCACAGCGCCTTGGCACGCGCTGCATCGCGGGCTTTCAGCGCCGCCACCAGCGCGCGGTGTTCCTGCTGATATTCCAGCCGCCGCTGCGGTGTGGCGCTGCGCCGCTTGAGCACACCCCACTGGCCCTGCGCGCGTGCTTCGCTCATGAGTTTGAAGACGCTGCTGATGAAGCCGTTGTGCGCAGCCTCGGCAATGGCTTCGTGCAGCGCCGTGTCCCACTTCTCAAAGTCTTCCAGCGTGCGTGCGGCTTCGGCGCTCTGGTTGCAAGCTTCCATGCGCGCAAAGTCGGCGGCGGTGGCGTTGCTGGTGACCATGGCTATGAGGGCAGGTTCCAGCACCAAACGCGCCGCCATCAACTCGGCCGGGCTGACGGCCAGGCCCGCGCCGGGCCCCAAGGCCAGGCCGGCCAGAGCCAGATGAATCTGCTCTGACACATAGGTGCCGCTGCCGACCTTTTGCGTAATCAGGTCGCGCTGTTTCAGTTCGCCCAGCACACGGCGCACGGTGCTGCGGCTAAGGCCAAATTCTTCACCCAGCGCACGTTCAGTGGGAATGCGGTGGCCGGCGCGCCAAGCGCGGCTGCGCAGTTTGTCGATGAGGGTGTCGCGCAACTCGGCGGCAGCGTCCATGGCGGTGAGGTGACCTGAATGGGCCTCAATGGTAGCATTTGGGCCTGTGACCCAGAATTGCTCAGGAGACTGCCTTGCGCTTTGCCACCATCGTCCACCAGGGCCAGCGCCGTGTGGCGCGCGCCAGCGCCGACGGCCAATTCCTTGAACTGCTAGAGGGCGACGGCAGCTTGGGTGTCTTGCCCTTGGTGCAAGCCGCCGCAGCCGGCGCAGGCATGCCAGCCATCATCGGCCGCGTGCCGCTGCAAGGCGCGCATTTCATCGCGCCAATCCCGGCGCCACTGCGCAACCTGTTCTGCGTCGGCCGCAACTACCACGCGCACGCCAAAGAGCTGCAGGGCAGTGTCTTCAAGGACAACACCAAAACCGTGGACAGCTGGCCCATCGTCTTCACCAAGGTGCCACAGACCGTCATCGGTCCCGGTGCGGCGGTGCAGATGCCGGGCGCCGATGTGTCGGTGCAGATTGACTACGAAGCCGAGCTGACCCTCGTCATTGGCAAGGGCGGGCGCAACATCCGCAGGTCCGACGCGCTTTCGCACATCTTTGGCTACACCATCGTCAACGACGTGACGGCGCGCGACGTGCAGATGCGCCACGCGCAGTGGGACCTGGGCAAGAGCTTCGACACTTTCTGCCCCATGGGCCCCTGGCTGGTGACGCCCGACGAGATGGACGGCACCAACACCCGGGTGCGCTGCTGGGTGAACGGCGAATTGCGCCAGGACGCGCGCACCACCGACTTCATCTTTGACATCCCCACGCTGATCGAAACCTGCTCACGCGGCATCACGCTGCTGCCCGGCGACATCATCGCCACCGGCACGCC
>JANNEX010000503.1:0-3439 GCA_031379155.1 Rubrivivax sp. | reverse complement strand
CAGCGTGAGCAACACGGTGGCCACGGCTAACGTGCCTTCAAAGGCCAGCGACAAGTGCGGCCGCTTGCGCAAGGCGCTGGCCAGCACGACGTAGAACGCGGCCAACAGCAGTGCGGAAATGGCGGCGCCAAAGCGTGTGTCGTGCACCAGGCCATACTGCAAGCCGAAGGCGATGACGGGCAGGCCGAAGAGCAGGCTGGCGTTGACCCAGCGGTCGTGAATCAGCGGTGTGGGGCTCGGGCCCTCAGGCACGCGCCGCGCGGGCAGCAAGAGCACGGCCATGAAGATTAGGAAGAAGAGCAGCAGGAAGAGCTGCGCCGAGAGGTAGTGTTCAGGGCGATAGCTCGCCAGCCCCCAGGCCGTGCCAACGCCAAAAGTGAAAGCAAAGCCGATCAGGTTCAACTCGCGCCAGGTGCGGAACCAGGCCACGGCCGCAATGCCCAGATTCAGCACCGCGTAGTAGGCAAACAGCGCCACGTGGCTGCCGCCGCCGGTGGACAGCAACAGCGGTGTGGCAAAGCCGCCCAGCGCGCCTATGGCGGCCAGTGAGCGCGCGTTTTGCAGTACGGCCAGGGCGGCGGCCAGCGCAGCCACCAGGGCCATCAGCGCAAAGGCCATGCCGCCGCCGATGACCTCGAAAAATCGGAAGGCGCTGAACAGCGTGAGATAGAGCGCGGCGATGGCGCCGCCTTGCAGCACCTGGGCATATGCCGGCCTGCGCAAGCGCAGGCGCCAGCCGAGCACCAGCAGCACACCGGCCACGGCAGCCACGCCGGCCAGGCGCAGCTCAACAGGCAGATGCACCTGTTCACTGGCGTACTTGGCCAGGAAGGCCAGGCCGACGAAGAGGATGGCTATGCCGGCTTTGACGATGGTGTTGCCGCCAAAGAGCCAGTGGCGGATCTTGTCGGCCCAATCGGGAAATGGCGAGAGGGGAAGTGCGCCGGGTGCGGCGCGGGCAGCCGATGCAGCGAGCACGGGCTGTGACTCGAGCGTGGGTCTGAGCGCGGGTGCGGGTTTGGGCTCAGGGCGTGGTGCTGCCATTGGCGCAGCCACCACGGCGATGTCAGGCTCAGGCACGGCCTGTGGCCTGGCTGTGAGCGCAGGCGACGGCGCTGGCGCTGGCGTGCCCACGGCGCCGTCCATGCGGGCTTTCAGCGCGTCCAACTCGCGTTTGTGTTGCAGCACTTGCAACACCAACCAAGCGCCCAGACCGCCGAGCAAAGCCCCGCTGAGTGGCCCAGCCGTGGCGCCCAAGAGCGCACCGATGACGATGATGATGAAAGCCAACACGCATGCCCCCGCAGCCCAGTGCGGCCGACTCTAGCAGCGGGTGTTGTGCCTGCGCGCGCCGCTGTGCGGCGGTATCGCGCAGCGCCCCTGACAGACGCATTGGGGGATGCACAACGCCTGCAAGCCAGCGCGGTGCGCCAGACTTCGCGTCGCCGATACTGGCGGCTTGATTTCACGCACCGACTTCGCTACGGCGGGTGACGCGCTGGCGCGCCCCTTTGAGGCCTGCTACTGGCTGTTGCCGGGGCGCGTGTTGGCAGGCGAGCACCCGACGCGCGGCGGGGTGGCGCAGCTGCCGGCGCGGCTGTCAGGGCTGCGCCACGCCGGCGTCACGCACTGTGTGGACCTGACCAGCGAACACGACGGCCTGCCTTTTTATGAACCGCTGCAAGGCACGCGACTGAGCCACCCGATCAGGGACTTTGGCGTGCCCACCGCTGCCGGCATGCTTGCCACGCTGCACGACATAACTTCAATCTTGAGTGAAGGCGGTGTGATCTACCTACACTGCAAAGCCGGGGTCGGCCGCACCGGCACGGTCGCGGGCTGCTTGCTGATCGAACACGGCTTCTCTGCCGAACAGGCCTTGGCCTTGTTGGCGCGCAAATGGCAAGTAGCAGGCCAACGCTGGCATTCGCCCGACACCCCTGAAACGCCCGAGCAGCAGGCCTTTGTGGCGGCCTGGGCCAAGCAGCTCAGATCGGTTTGAGTCCGCCCTTGAAGCGTTCTTTCAGCGGCTCATGGCCCAGCGGCGCCAAGGCTATGGCGACCTCAGGCACTTGCGTGTCAGGCACGGTTTTCAACAGGTGCTGGATGAGTGCCAGCCGACCCCGGCGCTGGTCATTGAAGTCGACCAGCGCCCACGGTGCCGCGCGCGTGTGCGTGGCTTCCAGCATGGTGTGGCGCGCGGCCGTGTAGTCGGCGTATTTCTCGCGTGCCTTCAGGTCAATGGGGCTGAGCTTCCAGCGTTTGAGCGGGTCACTCAAGCGTTCAGCGAAGCGTTCTTCCTGCTTGTCCTGGTCCACGGTCAGCCAGTATTTGAAGAGCAGGATACCGTCGTCGGCCAGCAATTTTTCAAACACCGGTGCTTGCTTGAGGAAGGCCCGCACTTCGTCGTCGCTGCAATAGCCCATGACCTTTTCAACGCCGGCGCGGTTGTACCAGCTGCGGTCGAACAGCACCATCTCGCCGGCCGCCGGCAGATGCTGCACGTAACGCTGAAAGTACCACTGCGTGTGTTCACGGTCGCTGGGTTTGGGCAGCGCCACGACGCGGCACTGGCACGGGTTGAGGGTGTCCGAGATGGCCGCGATGACACCGCCCTTGCCCGCCGTGTCACGCCCTTCAACGATGACCAGCAGCCGCTTGCCCGTGCCTTGCAGCCAGCGCGCCAGGTCATTGAGTTGCACTTGCAGCGGCGCGAGTTTTTCCAGGTACTCGCCCTTGCCCAGCTTAGCGTTGTTTTTGCTGCTGTCTTTGCTGCCCTGCTTGCCCATGTCGTCAGCCTTTCTTGCCGAACAAACCGGCGAACCAGCCCTTGATCACCGTCCACATGAGTGACAGCGCGTCCAGCTCCTTCACGGGCGCGGGTGTGGCTGGCACGTTGGGCAATCCAGGCGCCTGGCCGCCTTGCACCATCAGCGTCGTGGTGGGCCCGTCGCCATAGTCAGCTGGGCCGGGCACCAGGGCCGCTGCGGCGCGAAAGTTGTCAGCAAACTGGCCCAGCATGGCGTCAGACACCGGCACCAGCAAGCGGCTGCCAAACTGCGCCAGCTTGCCGCTGACGACGATGCTGGCCACGCCCACCAGCACGCAGGTGTCGGGCGTGTCGCCAGGCTCCAGATGCGCGGTGAGGTTCATCGACGCCGAAGAGCCGGCCTTGTCGGCGCCCTTGCCCAGCATCTGCATCTTGCGCGCGCGGCCGTCCAGCGCCAACAATTCGATGTCGCCGCCAAAGCTCATCACCGCCGGTCCGACCTTGCTTTTGACGCTGCCCTTGAAGTGCGTGTCGTCAATCTGCTCAGTGATCTGCGCGCCGGGCATGCAAGCGGCGGTGGCGCGAATGTCGCTCAGCACGACCCAAGCTTGTTCTGCGCTGGCGGCCACGGGATAACGTTTGTCCAGTTTGACTTCCATGTCTCGCTCT
>JANNEX010000491.1:0-2332 GCA_031379155.1 Rubrivivax sp. | reverse complement strand
ATGTTGGTGTGCACATTGCCGTCGCCGGCATGCATGTGCAGGGCCACCCAGACGCGGCCACGCAGCACTTGCTGGTGAATGCGCCGGCATTCATCCAGCAAAGGCGTGAAGGCGCTGCCGGCGAACACGTGCTGCAAGGGCTTGAGGATTTGCAGCTTCCAGCTCGCGCGTTCGCGCCAGTCTTGCAGCAGCGCAAAACAGGTCTCGCCGCTGGCGGCCTGCACAACATCCAATTCATCAAGCCAATGCTGCCACTGACTTTTTACGTTAGCCAACAGCGTCAGCGCCTGCTGCACACGGTCTTCCAGCAGCTCAGCACTGGGGATGTCGCCAGCGTCGTCGGCCTTGCCCAGCGGCAACTTGCCGCGCTCGAAGAAGTTTTGCAGCGCGCCCACCAGTTCGAGCTTGTTGCGCAGGCTCAGCTCGATGTTGATGCGCTCTATGCCTTCGGTGTATTCGCCCATGCGCGGCAGCGGAATGACCACGTCTTCGTTGATCTTGAAGGCGTTGGTGTGCTTGGCAATGGCCGCTGTGCGCTTGCGGTCGAGCCAGAACTTCTTGCGCGCATCGGCGCTCACCGCCACAAAACCTTCACCGGCGCGTGAATTGGCGATGCGCACCACTTCACTGGTGGCACGCGCCACGGCATTGTCGTCGTCGCCCACGATGTCGCCAATGAGCACCATCTTGGGCAAGCCGTTGCCGCCCACGGCGCGCTTGCTCTTGGTGGCGTAGCCCACCGCCTTGAGGTAGCGGTCGTCCAGGTGTTCAAGCCCGGCCAGCAACACCCCTCGCGACGCCAGGCTGAAAAGATAGTCCTTGATCTCAACGATGCTCGGCACCGCATCTTTGGGTTTGCCAAAAAACTCCAGGCACACCGTGCGCACGGCCTTGGGCATGCGGTGCACGACCCAGCGCGCGCTGGTGATGATGCCGTCGCAGCCTTCTTTCTGGATGCCCGGCAGGCCGGCCAAAAACTTGTCGGTGACGTCTTTGCCCAGACCTTCTTTGCGAAACACGCGGCCGGGGATGTCCAGCCTCTCGGTGCGCTGCAACTTCTTGCCCGTGGCGTCGAAATACTTCAGCTCGAAGCTGGCCACGGGCGCGTCGTGGATCTTGCCCAGGTTGTGGTTCAGGCGTGTCACTTCCAGCCATGTCGCCTCCGGTGTGACCATGCGCCACGATGCCAGGTTGTCCAGCGCCGTGCCCCACAGCACGGCCTTCTTGCCACCGGCGTTCATGGCCACGTTGCCGCCTATGCAGCTGGCTTCGGCGCTGGTGGGGTCGACCGCAAACACATGGCCGGCACGTTCAGCGGCATCGGCCACGCGCTGCGTCACCACCCCGGCTTCACTGAACACGGTGGCCACGGGTTTGTCCAGGCCGGGCAAGGTGAGCCATTCCACCTCGCTCATGGCTTCGAGCTTTTCGGTGTTGATGACCGCGCTCTTCCAGGTCAGCGGCACCGCGCCGCCGGTGTAGCCAGTGCCACCGCCGCGCGGGATGATGGTCAGGCCGAGTTCAATGCAGCCGGCCACCAGCGCGGCCATCTCGGCTTCGCTGTCAGGCGTGAGCACGATGAAGGGATATTCGACGCGCCAGTCGGTGGCGTCGGTGACGTGCGAGACACGGCTCAGGCCATCAAACTTCAGGTTGTCTTTGGCCGTGCTCTTGCCCAGCACTTTGCGCGTGAGTTTGCGCAAGTCCCAGACAGCGCGAAAGTGCGCGGCAAAGGCTTCGACGGCAGCGCTGGCGGCCTGCAACAGTTCGGCCACCAGGCCATCACGTTCTGCGTCTGCGTCGGGCGCGCGGCGCTTTTGCACCTCGGCCAGGCGGTGGTGCAGCGCGTCAACCAGCATCTGGCGACGCCGCGGGTTGTCCAGCAGGTCGTCTTCCAGATAGGGGTTGCGCTGCACGACCCAGATGTCGCCCAGCACTTCATAGAGCATGCGCGCACTGCGGCCCGTGCGGCGTTCTTCGCGCAGTTGGTTCAGGATGTCCCAGGCACGCACGCCCAGCAGCCGCAGCACGATCTCGCGGTCAGAAAAGCTGGTGTAGTTGTAGGGAATCTCGCGCAGGCGGGGCGCGGGCCCGTCCAGCACGCCAATCTGATCGGCGTCTGGCATCAAAAGAGGGGCATTCATAGGGTTACTCGGGATGCTAACGCAGCGCCCCTGGGCAACCGTGCTCTGGGGTTGCTGCGCAACGGGTCTGCCACGGCCGCTTCAAGGGGGAAACCCGGTTGCCCCGTGTGGGCCATCCGTGACAGAAACCGGGTTGTCATAAAGCGGGCCCACACTGCCGCGCTTTGTCCATCGAAACCAGGAGAAGA
>JANNEX010000490.1:0-2373 GCA_031379155.1 Rubrivivax sp. | reverse complement strand
TCTTCTCCTGGTTTCGATGGACAAAGCGCGGCAGTGTGGGCCCGCTTTATGACAACCCGGTTTCTGTCACGGATGGCCCACACGGGGCAACCGGGTTTCCCCCTTGAAGCGGCCGTGGCAGACCCGTTGCGCAGCAACCCCTGAGCGCGGTTGCCCAGGGGCGCTGCGTTAGCATCCCCAGTAACCCTATGAATGCTCCTCTTTTGATGCCGGACGCCGATCAGATTGGCGTGCTGGACGGGCCCGCGCCCCGCCTGCGCGAGATTCCCTACAACTACACCAGCTTTTCTGACCGCGAGATCGTGCTGCGGCTGCTGGGCGTGCGTGCCTGGGAGATCCTGAACCAACTGCGCGAAGAACGCCGCACGGGCCGCAGTGCGCGCATGCTGTATGAAGTGCTGGGCGACATCTGGGTCGTGCAGCGCAACCCCTATCTGGAAGACGACCTGCTGGACAACCCGCGGCGTCGCCAGATGCTGGTCGACGCGCTGCACCACCGCCTGGCCGAGGTGCAAAAGCGCCGCTCGCCCGACGCAGACGCAGAACGTGATGCGCTGGTGGCCGAGCTGCTGGTGGCCGCCAGCACGGCCGTCGAAGCCTTCGCTGCGCACTTTCGCGCCGTCTGGGACTTGCGCAAACTCACACGCAAGGTGCTGGGCAAAACCACGGCCAAAGACAACCTCAAGTTTGATGGCCTCAGCCGTGTCTCGCACGTCACCGACGCCACCGACTGGCGCGTCGAATACCCCTTTGTCGTGCTCACGCCCGACAGCGAAGCCGAGATGGCAGCGCTGGTGGCCGGCTGCATTGAACTGGGCTTGACCATCATCCCGCGCGGCGGTGGCACTGGCTACACCGGCGGCGCCGTGCCGCTGACCTGGAAGAGCGCGGTCATCAACACCGAAAAGCTCGAAGCCATGAGCGAGGTGGAATGGCTCACCTTGCCCGGCCTGGACAAACCCGTGGCCACCGTGTTCAGTGAAGCCGGGGTGGTGACTCAGCGCGTGGCCGATGCCGCTGAACGTGCCGGCCATGTGTTTGCGGTCGACCCCACCAGCGCCGAAGCCAGCTGCATAGGCGGCAACGTGGCCATGAACGCCGGTGGCAAGAAGGCCGTCCTGTGGGGCACGGCGCTGGACAACCTGGCATCGTGGCGCATGGTCACACCGCAGGCGACATGGCTGGAAGTGACACGCCTGAACCACAACCTGGGCAAGATCCACGACGCGCCCGTGGCCAGCTTCGAGCTGAAGTATTTCGACGCCAGCGGCAAGAAGTTGCAGCGCACCGAGAGGCTGGACATCCCCGGCCGCGTGTTCCGCAAAGAAGGCCTGGGCAAAGACGTCACCGACAAGTTCTTGGCCGGCCTGCCCGGCATCCAAAAAGAAGGCTGCGACGGCATCATCACCAGCGCGCGCTGGGTCGTGCACCGCATGCCCAAGGCTGTGCGCACGGTGTGCCTGGAGTTTTATGGCAAGCCCAAAGACGCGGTGCCCAGCATCGTTGAGATCAAGGACTATCTTTTCAGCCTTGCGTCGCAAGGTGTGCTGCTGGCCGGGCTTGAACACCTGGACGACCGCTACCTCAAGGCCGTGGGCTACGACACCAAGAGCAAGCGCGCCGTGGGCGGCAACGGCTTGCCCAAGATGGTGCTCATCGGCGACATCGTGGGCGACGACGACAATGCCGTGGCGCGGGCCACCAGTGAAGTGGTGCGCATCGCCAATTCGCGCGCCGGCGAAGGTTTTGTGGCGGTGAGCGCCGACGCGCGCAAGAAGTTCTGGCTCGACCGCAAGCGCACGGCAGCCATTGCCAAACACACCAACGCCTTCAAGATCAACGAAGACGTGGTGATACCGCTGCCGCGCATGGGCGAATACACCGAAGGCATAGAGCGCATCAACATCGAGCTGAGTTTGCGCAACAAGCTCGAACTGGTGGGCGCGCTGCAAAACTTCTTCGAGCGCGGAAAGTTGCCGCTGGGCAAGGCCGACGACGCTGGCGACATCCCCAGTGCTGAGCTGCTGGAAGACCGTGTGCAGCAGGCGCTGACGCTGCTGGCTAACGTAAAAAGTCAGTGGCAACATTGGCTTGATGAATTGGATGTTGTGCAGGCCACCAGCGGCGAGACCTGTTTTGCGCTGTTGCAAGACTGGCGCGAACGCGCGAGCTGGAAGCTGCAAATCCTGAAACCCTTGCAGCAGCTGTTTGCCGGCAGCGCTTTTGTGCCGCTGCTGGATGAATGCCGGCGCATTCACCAGCAAGTGCTGCGTGGCCGCGTCTGGGTGGCCCTGCACATGCATGCCGGCGACGGCAATGTGCACACCAACATTCCGGTCAACAGCGACAACTACACGATGCTGCAAACCGCGC
>JANNEX010000457.1:0-1839 GCA_031379155.1 Rubrivivax sp. | reverse complement strand
ATCCTGCGCAAACTGCCGCACCGCTACCCGTTTTTGCTGGTCGACCGCGTGCTCGAAATCGAAAAGGGCGTGCGCATCAAGGCGCTCAAAAACGTGACCATGAACGAGCCCTTCTTCAACGGCCACTTTCCGGCGCGGCCGGTGATGCCAGGTGTGTTGATGCTCGAAGCCCTGGCGCAAGCAGCGGCCCTGTTGTCGTTTGAGTCCATGGACGGCGAGCGCGACGAGAACACGGTGGTGTACTTTGCCGGCATCGACAACGCACGTTTCAAACGGCCGGTCGGGCCTGGTGACCAGTTGATCCTGGAAGCCACCATCGACCGCCACAAGTCGGGCATCTACCGCTACAAAACCCGCGCCACGGTGGACGGCAACATCGTTGTCGAAGCCGACCTCATGTGCACCATGCGCAAGGTGGTGTGATGACGCCCCCCCCCCGTAGCGCCTGCGGCGCTTCCCCCCCAGGGGGGCGCCCCCAGCAGCCCGGCAGAGCCGGTTCTGCGGCGGCCACTTGGTGCGCCGCCGCGTGGCCTGGTCTGAAAGCATGGCGACGATTCACCCCACGGCCATCGTCGACCGCGCCGCCGAGCTGGCCGCTGATGTGATCGTGGGCCCTTACGCCGTCATTGGCGCGGGCGTGAAGGTGGACGCAGGCACGACGATAGGCGCGCACTGCGTCATCGAAGGGCCGACGACGATAGGCCGAGACAACCGCATCTTTTCGCACGCCGCGCTGGGTGCCGCGCCGCAGGACAAGAAGTACGCGGGCGAGCCGACCGAGCTGCATATTGGCGCGCGCAACACCATCCGCGAGTTCTGCACCTTCAACCGCGGCACGGTGCAAGACAGCGGCGTCACGCGCGTGGGTGATGACAACTGGATCATGGCCTACGTGCACCTGGCGCATGACGTGCAACTGGGCAACCAGACCATCCTGGCCAACAACGCCACGCTGGCTGGCCATGTGCATGTGGGCGACTGGGTTTTGGTGGGCGGCCTCTGCGGAGTGCACCAGTTTTGCAAGGTGGGCGCGCACGCCATGATCGGTTTTCAAAGCCATGTCTCGCAGGATGTGCCGCCTTTCATGACCGTCTCGGGCAACCCCTTGGCGGTGCACGGCTTCAACGCCGAGGGCCTGCGCCGACGCGGCTTTTCACGCGAGCGGCTGGCGCTGGTCAAGCAGATGCACCGCTTGCTCTACCGTGACGGCCTGACGCTGGAGGCCGCGCGTGCGGCTATCGACGCACTGCGTGGCACGGTGGACGGTGGCGACGCTGACGTGCAGATGCTGCTGGGCTTTTTGGCCGCATCCACACGCGGCATCGCGCGCTAGGTTAGCGCCATGCAATTGGCCATGGTCGCCGGCGAGGCTTCGGGCGACTTGCTCGCCAGCTTGCTGCTGGAAGGCTTGCAGCACCGCTGGCCTGACCTGCGCGCCGCCGGCATTGGCGGCCCGCGCATGGCCGCGCAAGGCTTTGATGCCTGGTGGCCACATGACAAGCTGGCGGTGCGCGGCTATGTCGAAGTGCTGCGCCACTACCGTGCCATCTCTGCCATCCGCAGGTCCCTGGCCGAACGCCTGTTGCGCGAGCGGCCTGCGGCTTTCATCGGTGTGGACGCGCCCGACTTCAACCTGGACCTGGAGCGCAGGCTCAAAGCCGCCGGCATCAAGACCATCCACTTCATCTGCCCGTCCATCTGGGCCTGGCGCAGTGGCCGCGCCAAGAAGATGGCGGCCAGTGCCGACCATGTGCTGTGCCTGTTTCCCTTTGAGCCAGAACTGCTGCACGCGCACGGTGTGGCCGCGACCTTTGTCGGCCACCCCTTGGCCGATGCCAT
>JANNEX010000452.1:0-4485 GCA_031379155.1 Rubrivivax sp. | reverse complement strand
CAGCGTGCAGTTGCCGCAGGCCTCTTTCAACTGGCGCAAAAAGGCGACTTCGCTTTGGGCGTCCATCGAACTGGTGGGCTCGTCCATAAGCAGGATCTGCGGCTTCGTCACCAGGCAACGCGCCAGTGCCACCAGCTGACGTTGGCCGCCCGACAGCAACATGCCGCCCTCGCCCACCGGCAATTCCCAGCCAAGCGGGTGCGTGGCGATCAGGCGATCAAGCCCGGTCTGGCGCGCCACGTCGGCCAGGCGCGCAGGGTCAGCGCTGGGGCGGTCAAGCAACACGTTGTCGCGCAGCGTGCCGTTGAACAAGCGCGGGTCCTGGCCGACAAATCCGACGCGCGCGCGGTAGTCAGCGGGATCAATTTGACGCAGGTCTATGCCGTCGACTTCAACGTGGCCGGAGGTCGGCTGGTAGAGGCCGGCGAGCAGGCGCAGCACCGTGCTCTTGCCTGAGCCAATGCGGCCCAGCACCGCTACGCGCTCACCGGCTTCGAGTCGCAGCGAAGCGCCGGCCAACACGGCTGGCCCGGGCTCGCCCTTGCCACCCGGCAGCGGATACGCAAAGCCCACATCGACCAAAGCCACACGCCCCGTCAGTTCACGCCGGGGCACATAGACCTTGCCGGCTTCGCGTTCCACCGGCAGGCTCATGACCCGGTCCAGTTCGCGCATGGCCGCGCGTGCGCCCTGGTAGCGCGTGGCCAGTTGCACCACGCTGCTCAGCGGCGCCACGGCGCGGCTGGCAAACATCACCGCGCCGATCAGCGAGCCTGCCGTGATGATCTTGTCTTCGATGAGGAAGACGCCCCACACCAGCATCACCAGGCTCACCGCCTGTTGCGCGATGGTGGACAAATTCATGGTCCACGAAGTGATCATGCGCGAGCGCAGCAGCGACGAAGCGTAGCTGGCCGTGGTGGTTTCGTAGTGACGCAAAAAGCGGCCCTGTGCGCCAGCAGCCTTCAAGTCTTCAAGCCCATCCACCGCTTCGACTAACACACCATGCAAGTCAGCCGTTTGCTGCATGTGTGCGCTGGTGGCGCGGCGCAGTGAGCCCTGGATGACTACCGCAAAACCCAGCAGCAGCGGAATGGCCAACACCAGCACCCAGCCCAGCGGCCCACCCACGACAAAAGTCATGGCCACGAAGACGAGGATGAAGGGCAAGTCAGACAAAGCCGACAGCGTAGCCGAGGCAAAAAATTCGCGCACCATTTCTATCTGCGCCAACTGGTGTGCGTAGGCGCCTGACGATTCAGGGCGGCGTTCCAGGCGCAGACCCAGGGTTTGGCGAAACAGCGTGCTGCCCACGATGAGGTCTGATTTGCGGCCTGCGGTGTCGATGAGGTAGGCACGCAGTTGGCGCGCGGCCATGTCAAAGACCAATGCGATTGCCGCACCCGCGGCCAAAGCCCACAGCGTGACGTAGGCCTGGTGTGGGATGACCTTGTCGTAGATCACCGAAGTCACCAGCCCCGTCACCAGCATCAGCACATTGCTCAGCATGGCCGCGAGCAAGGCCGAGCGGTAGTAAGGCGTGAAGCGGCGCAGCGTGCCCCAGAACCAGTGCGAGGCGGGGTCGCGCAGCAGCTCTGCGTCGTGTGTGTTTGTTGTGGGCGATGCCAGCGGCGTGGCTACCAAAGCCATGCCGCTGTACTCTGCCGCCAGTTCGGCTTCAGTCGCCGTGCAGGCGTGGTGCTCGCGGCCGGGCATGACGATGTCGTATTGCTGCGTCTCGCCGCTGCCCGCGCGGCGCGCCACCACGATGCAGGCGTCACCCTCGCCCAGCAGCAACACGGCGGGCAGCAGCAGGTGGTGCAGCTCGCCAATGCGGCGCACCACCAGGCCGGCGCTGAAGCCCGCATCACGCAGCGCGCGCAGCGCCAGTTCAGGTTGCAAGCGGCCGTTCACCGGCAAGCCGGTGAGCAGCGACTCGGCTGATCGTTCGCGCCCGTGGTGGCGCGTGAGCCAGCTGATGGCGTGGGCCAGGGCGTCGTTGTCCAGGTCCCAAGGCGGCGGCTGTGCAGCACCCTGCACCGGTGGCGCTTCAGCGTCGGTCATGCCGCGCGCGCCTTCAGCGCCAGCCGCTCAAATTCGCTTTCAATGTCGCGCACGATTTGTGGCACATCAAACAGCGGCGAACTGCGCCCATGCTCGGCCAAGTAACGTTTGTGCGAAGCCACGCGTGCAGGGTTGCGCCCCAGCGTGATGGCCAGCGCTTCGTAGTCAGCCAAGGTGTGGGTGATGAGGTCGGGCAGCCCCACCGCAGTGAGCAAACTGCCGGCCATGCGGCTGATGTAGGTGCGACCAGCGCGTGTGACCATGGGCGTGCCCATCCACAGCGCGTCGCTGGCTGTGGTGCCGGCGTTGAAGGGGAAGGTGTCCAGCATCAAGTCAGCCAGCGTGAAGCGGGCCAGGTATTCAGGCGGCGAAACACGCGGCGCAAAGATCAGCCGGCTGCTGTCCACCCCATGCTGGGCCGCCACGCGCAGCATGTTGCCGCGCGCGCTGTCGTTGTCGGCCAGCAGCCACAACACGCTGCGCGGCACCGCCGCCACGATGCGCATCCAGGCACCAAACATCTCGGCGGTGAACTTGTGGTTGTTGTTGAAGCTGCAGTAGACAAAGGCCTCCTGCGGCAGGCCATAACGTTCGCGCGTAGGCAGCGCTGCGACTTCACGCTTGCGGTCGCTGACTTGGTAGCAGTGGGGCAAGCGCAGCGGCTTTTCAGTGCAATAGGGCTCAAGTGCCAGCGGCAGGCTGAAGTCGTCGCCAATCATCCAGTCCACACCCGGCACGGCGGAGGTGCCCGGCAAGCCCAGGTAGCTGACTTGCACAGGGGCGGGCCGATGGATGAGGATGCCCGGCCTTGCGCCGCTGGTCAGGCCTTGCAGGTCTACCAGCACGTCGATGCCGGCTTGTGCGATGAGCTTGGCTGCCGTGGCGTCATCGACACCGTTCAGGCGCACATGGTGGTCCAGCGCGTGCAGGATGCGCAGGCGCTGCGGCTGCTGTGACTCAGGCGTCCAACAAAAGCCCCAGACCTCAAAGCGGCTGCGGTCATGCAGCTCGAACAACTCAGGCGTGAGCAGGCCCACAGCATGCATGTGCAGGTCGCCCGACAGGTAGCCGATGCGGATGCGCCCCGTGATTCCCGTGCGCTCTGTGCGTGCAGGCGCGCTTCGGTGCAAGGCAAGTTCTGGCGCCTTGGGCACCTTGTCTTGCACAAAGCGCAGGGCCGACAGCAGTTGCAGCGCGGGGTCGTCGCTCAGGCCCATCATGGCCAAGAGCGACGTGCCCATCAAAAACTGGTGCGGCGTGACTTCGCCCACCGCCAGGTCATGCGGCCAGGCGCATTGCTTTTGGCGGATGTGCACGTAGTGCTGGATGACATCGCCCTGCGCCGCCTTGAGCCCCAAGCTGCGCGCCATCAGCGCCTCGGCTTCGGGGTAGCGGCGCTGCATCTCCAGCAAGCGCGCGCTGTTGTTCAGGGCATGCAGTTGCAGGTCTTGCGGTGCACTTGGGTCAGCGTCGAACACGGCTTGCCAGTGGGCCAGCGCGGCAGCAACGTCGCCCCGGCGTTCTGCACCGTGGCCCAGGTTAAGCAGCGCGGGCGCAAAGCCGTTGTGATGGTCCAGTGCTTTGCGGTAAGCGGCCTCTGCCTCGTCATTGCGGCCAGCGGTCGACAGCAGCGTGCCCCAATTGAAGCAGGCGACATGGCGCAGCGGCGACGTGGTGTGGGCAAGCCACGTTTCGTACAGCAGTGCCGCGCTGTCGAGTTGGGCTGCGGCTTGCAACGCGCTGGCCTGCGCCATCAGCTCGGCCAGCGGCATGTGGCCGCTGCGCGCAGCACTCAGCGCCGGCGCCGCAGGTTCGGCGCGCGCCAGGGCTTGCAGTTCGGCAAGGGCAGTTTCCATCCGTCTCAGTCGGGGATGCAGATTCACCGCATGCTAGGCACCGGCCACGCGCGCAAGGCCGGCATTAGCGGGGTTTAGCGGGCTCTGTTCCGCAGCGTGGGCGCGGCGGACGGCCGGGTGCGGCTTTGCTGGCCCACGGCGCCCACGCAAGTAGCAAAATCACGCCTGCCAGACAAGTGCAGCACCGGAGACATCCCTTGAAGCTCAGCCCCCAGCAACACCAGCAGTTCGAGCGTGACGGCTACCTGTTTTTCCCCAGCCTTTTCACGCCCGAAGAAACCGCCAGCCTCAACGCGGCGGTGCCAGCTTTGTACGCACGCCGCGAGGCCTACAACGTGCGTGAAAAAGGCAGCGAGGCCGTGCGCACCAACTTTGCGGCGCATCTGTACAGCGAGCCCTTTGCGCGCTTGGCGCGCCACCCACGTATGGTGCAGCCGGTGCAAGAACTGCTGGGCGAAGAGCTTTACATGCACCAGTTCAAGATCAACGGCAAGATGGCTTTTGAGGGCGATGTGTGGCAGTGGCACCAGGACTACGGCACCTGGAAAAACGACGACCTGATGCC